>JAYWCS010000206.1:0-33275 GCA_043780315.1 Bacteroidota bacterium
CAATACCTTCTATTTTACAATGGGTGTTACTTTTTCTTTCTGATCAACATTCCGAATACAATTTGATGTCCTAATTTATCCCTATAAATTCCCGTATTCGACTACGAGACATCCGCTTGCCCGCGTGAATAAAAGGACAGCCATATAAATAAATTAATGAAGTCATCCTTCGTTTTATTTTCTCTCATCTCCCTCTCTAATATATTACCGGCGCAGTCACCCGATTCGATTCAAGTTAACAGCTTAAAAGATCGTTACTTCCTCCATGTGGGGGAATGGGATACCCGTCATCCGGCTTCGCAAAAAATATTTAAGGTCATGGATGGAAAAATTGTATGGGGTTTTTCAAAGCCCTTGCATCCATCTCCAGGTGTGAATCAGGAATTCGACGATATTACGATGCTTCCCAATGGCAATATTGTTTTTGCAAGAGTGTCGGGAGCCGGCATGGTGACACCTGATAAAAAACTCATCTGGAATTTTAATTGCCCTCCGCAAACAGAATCTCATTCCTTCGAGCCCATTGGAAAAAGACAGTGCCCTAATGGTACTAAATGGCAATCCTGCCAAAATGTTCATCATCAATACCGCAACCGGTGAGACGCTGAAAGAAACAATGACTCTGACCAGCATCACTGATACCCACGGGCCATTCAGACATGTACGGTTAACTAAAAACAGAACAATCATTGTCGCAATGCTGTCGGAAGGAAAAGTAATTGAATATAATCTGGACGGGAAAGAGCTCTGGTCCGTTTTAGCGAAATCACCCTGGTTCGTCATCCGGCTACATAAAGGCAATACGCTCATCTCCGGCGGCGGTCAATGTTATACCCGAGAAGTGGACAGTACCGGTAAGGCAGTCTGGGAATTGACCGCAGCAGATGCGCCGTTTAAATTATACGATGTACAAACCGCTAACCGGTTGGACGATTGAAATACGATTATAAGCAATTGGATTGGGGGCGGAAAATTACATGAATGGCCCGGATCTGTTCAGTTTTTTGAAGTAACACCAGATAAAAAAGTAGTTTCAAAATTGTCGGCCTGGGATAATCCGGACCTGGGCACCGCCACCTATATTCAACCGCTGGATAAAAACGGACTCCCCGATAAAAACGATACCCAACGATAAATTGCAATAAGCAGATGGTTATGAAACGAATCACTTCATGACCACCGCCTGTATTACTGGTTAATTTTTTCCGGCATCAATACCAGTTTAATAAAATTCTTTTCATTCAGATATTGAATGGCTGCTGCTTTCACTGACGCTGGTGTGACCTCTTTAATTAATGCCGGATAATTCAAAATATCCGCCGGTGAATCTCCATTTTCATATTGCGTATGCAGGTATTGCAACCAGGAGCGGTTATCCTTTAATTGGAGTTCATACTGCCGGATTTCTTCGGTTGAAAATTTAGTTACATCCAGCGCTGTAGCCCCTTTTGTCTTCAGGTATTCAATTTCTTCCTTTGCTGCCGTAATCAGTTTATCTACATTATCCGGCGCGCAGCCAAATCCAATCGAGAAAGCATAACGGTTTGCCGGATATTTATTATAGGAGACACGAACACCCGGACTATACGCCCCTCCCTCTTTTTCTCTTAGCCGATCGGTGATCCGGAATTGAAGTATTTCACTGAGTGCGGTGATTTGAATATTATTTTTCGGACTGTAATTATAATCTCCGCTGATCACCAGTCGCACGTTGGCTTTAGGTTCTTTTCCTTTGTACGCAATAGCAGCTATCTTTCCCGTTGGAATATGAATGTTTAAATCTTTGGCTTCTTCCTTTTTTCCATTCGCTGGCAATGAACCCAGATATTTTTCAAGTTCCGTGCGGATGCTATCCACTTTAAAATTACCCACAAAGATGAAAGTAAAATCACCGGCATTGGCAAATCGTTCCTTATAGATTGAGAAGGCTTTGTCCAGGTTGACCTGATTTAATTTATCAAGCGTGGGCCCGGTGCGGCGAACTGAATAATTGCCTAAAACAGCGGCAACCGTATCGGAATATACACTGGCTGGGTCATTGTTTCGGTTGGAAATGGCGGTGGTGGACTGATCAATTAAATTTTTGAAAACAACACTATCCTTTCTGGGCTCGGTGAAGTATAAATAAATCAACTGCAGCGCCGTTTCAAAATCCTTCGGCGTACTGGTACCCGAAATGCCTTCTGATCGTTCAGTTATATAAGGAGATACATTTACTTGTTTACCGGTTAGCAGCTTAGGTAAATCAGTTGGTTTAAAATGACTCAATCCGGAATTATCAACGATCAAGGAAGCAGTGTTCGCAGACTCAAAATCCGAATCCGCATATAGAGAAGTTCCTCCCGGACTAAAAGCCTGAAATTGTATCTCATCATTTTTAAAGTCCGTCGGCTTCAATATCACCTTTACTCCGTTACTAAGGGTCAGTTGTGTAAGTCCCAACACAATGATTTTACTTTCCCCGGTCGCTTTACCCGCAACGAGGGGCGTTGAGATCAACTCTTCCTGTGTAAACTGATCCGTATACGCGGAGAAATTCATTTTCGTAACGTCTGAAATCCAGTTCGTTACGGTTGTCTGACCGGGCAACGACGCGCTGTCTTTTTGTGGCGCCATGATCACGATATCCCGGTTACTGTCAACGATATAAACCGCACTCAGTTTGTTGACATCTTCCAGTCTGACAGCTTTCAAATAATTATTCGTGATATCATATTCTGCCTCGATACCGGGAGATGCTTCTCTTTTTAAAAAGTTACGGGTGTATTCCTGCACCACCATGGTAGAGCTTCTTTTATCTTTTTCTCTTACGGCAGCCGCCAGGTTACTGAGTAAATCCACTTTCGCCCGGTCAAGTTCCTGTTGAGTAAATCCGTATAATTTTAATTGTTGAATTACCTGCCAGACGGATTTTAAACTGTTCTCAAGTTGGCCCGGTTTAGCCACCACGGTAACGGTAAAAGCATCCAGTCCACCGAGAAATTCACTCATCTCGGCACTAGCCTGAATAAAAGGGGGATTTGGTTTTTGCGACAGTTCCGCAAGACGGGCAGCGAGCATTTGGTTATATAGTCCCTGATCAACGGAGGACTGATAATCCTGTAAAGTCACGAGTTCTTCTCCTTTTTGTTTGATCATTACCTGTAGCACGATATACGGAAATTCTTTATCCGTTACAGCAATAAAATCATTCTTACCGGTCAATGCAATAGTATATTTCGTTCTGGGTTTTTCATTTATTGGATTTTTCAGATCACTAAACATCCGACGGATTCGGATTTCCATACTATCCACGTTAATATCGCCGACTACGATCAGGGCCTGCAGATCGGGACGATACCAATCCTTATAAAAATCCAGAATCGCGCTACGGTTAAAATTATTCAGTACCGTGTCCACACCGATCGGGAGGCGATCTGAATATCTGGAATGATTTAAAATAACGGGAAAGGTTTTATCCCGCATTCTTTCTCCCGCACCTTTTCCCAGTCTTTTTTCTTCCAGCACGACACCTCTTTCACTGTTGATCTCCGATTGTTCAAGTGTTGCATTCTGGGCCCAGTCGCGCATGATCAGCAAACCATTCTGTAACAACTTCGCATCATCCGTTGGAATGGGAAGCTGGTAAACGGTTTCATCAAAACTGGTATAAGCATTGAGGTCGGCGCCAAAACGTACACCTGATTTTTCCAGATAGTGTACCAATTCATTTTTTGGAAAATTTTTGGTGCCGTTAAAACTCATGTGTTCCATGAAATGAGCCAGTCCGCGCTGATCTTCTCTTTCCAGTATCGATCCAACCTTATTTACCAAATAGAACTGCACTCTTTTTGCCGGCTCCGTATTCTTTCTTATATAATATGTAAATCCATTGGGTAATTTCCCCATACGAACCGCAGTATCCAGCGGTATGACCTGGGCTTCACTATCAATAACTACTAATAGCAAAAAGAAAAAACGAATCACTTTTACCATATGAACAGTTTCTGCAAATATATACTCTAATATTTTCGTTTGATGAGTTTCGCGCTGAGTATGCGCACATCATTTAAAGGCCGGTCTTTATCGTCTCCTTTACTGGCAGGTACCGCGGCAATTTTGTCTACAATTTCCATACCAGCGACTACCTCTCCGAAAATGGTATAGTTGAGATCGAGAAAAGGTGTGCCGCCAAAAGTTTTATAGATTACCCGTTGTTGTTCCGGAATTTTTCTTTTCAACCGATGTAATTCAACAGAATCCAGCATCGAATCTGTATATTTTTTCCCCTGCACAATGTAAAACTGTGTTGCGCTGCTGGCCTTTTTCGGATTGGTATCATCTCCTTCACGGGCAGCCGCGAGTACGCCGCGAACATGAAACAGGCTTACTCTGAATTCCGCCGGAACCGTATAGGGCAGATCGCCGTCGCCTAGAGGTTTGCCGCCCGGTGCGCGTTTGCTGGTTGGATCCCCTCCCTGAATCATAAAATATTGTATTACCCGATGGAACAGCAAACTATCATAGAAATGATTCTTAACCAGCCGTAAAAAATTATCCCGGTGCAGGGGAGTTGAATCCGATAAACGGAGGACAATCGTACCTTCTGTGGTGACGAATTCAATATCTTTTTTCCGATCCCTGTGGCGGACTTTGACTGACGTCTGTGCAAAAACTCCTTCGGAAAAAAGGGAACCAATAATAAGGAATATGAAGACTGATTGTATTCGCATAAAAAATTCAAACCCAAAATAAGTATAAATCAATTCATTTGAAGGCGACTTCTTCAAAATGAGCAGCTTTTCATATTATATTTATTTTATATTTGTAACATTTTTTATTTTATAAAGGGAATTCATGGCTGTTTATGATCGAAATGTATATTATTCTTCACGGACCCGTATTTTTTTTGCAACTTGCGAGGCCAACGCTTAAGAATATACACATGCCCAATCAAGAAACTGCCTCTAAAGTCGGTCACGGGCATTTTTCAAAAATTACTGCAGCCTCTTTACTGGTGGCTTTGGGAATTATTTATGGAGATATCGGCACTTCTCCTCTCTATGTATTTAAAGCCATTTTGGGTGAAAGACCCATTTCGGATATGCTGGTTTATGGGGGTATTTCCTGTGTGTTCTGGACGCTCACCCTTCAAACGACTTTTAAATACATTATCCTGACCCTTCAGGCAGACAATAAGGGAGAAGGTGGAATTTTTTCGCTGTTTGCCCTGGTAAAACGTTTCGGAAAACAAGCCTACATTCCCGCGATCATCGGAGCAGCCACCCTATTGGCCGATGGCATCATCACCCCGCCCATCTCCGTTGCTTCCGCGGTGGAAGGATTGAATGGTTTACATGGTTTGGAAGATACCATTGTGCCTGGAAATAATTTAACGGTGGGCATTGTAATATCGATTATCAGTTTGCTTTTCTTTTTTCAACGCTTCGGAACAAAAATTGTTGGATCTTCCTTTGGTCCGATCATGCTGATCTGGTTTAGTATGATTTTTGTTTTGGGCCTGATTCCCATCCTTCAAAATATTCATATACTCGCTTCTTTAAGTCCGTATTACGCTATTGAACTGCTCACCAAATATCCCCATGGCTTCTGGTTGTTGGGAGCTGTTTTTTTATGTACAACCGGTGCCGAAGCATTGTACAGCGATCTCGGACATTGCGGCAAGAAAAACATACAACTCACCTGGATTTTCGTGAAAATTGCGCTGGTCGTGAATTACATGGGACAAGGAGCCTGGATTCTTGCACAACATACCGGCAAGCTCAACGGACTGAATCCTTTTTATGAACTGATGCCACACTGGTTCCTCCTTACAGGAATTCTTGTTGCCACCCTCGCGGCCATTATTGCGAGCCAGGCATTAATCAGCGGATCCTTTACCCTGATTAGTGAAGCGATGAGTATGAATTTATGGCCTAAAGTCAAAGTAAAATTCCCGACTTCAATTAAAGGACAAATTTATATTCCAAGCATCAATTCTATTTTATGGATCGGATGCATCGGAATGATGTTCTATTTTAGAAAATCAGAACATATGGAAGCTGCGTATGGATTCTCAATTATCATCGCCATGATGATGACCACCGCATTAATGTTTGGTTATATGAAGTTTGTACGCAAATGGAATATCGTGCTTGTACTCACCATTATTGGAATATTCTTTGCGGTTGAATCAGCGTTTTTTGTCGCCAACGTGGCGAAAATAAAACAACGATGGATGTTTCTGTTCTTTGAACTCGGATTGGTTTTCGTAATGTACATCTGGTTTAATGCGAGAAAAATCACCAACCGGTATTTAAACTTTATTAATATTAATGATTATTCCCGTGAGCTCATTGAACTCAGTCTCGACAAGGATATCCCAAAATACGCTACTCATTTGGTTTACCTGACGAAAGCTAACAATGAAAAACAAATTGAGCAGCGTATCATCGATTCTATCCTGAATAAAAAACCCAAACGGGCAGATGTATACTGGTTCGTGCATATTGATATCATGGATGCACCCTACACACTTGAATACGATGTTGTCGAACTGATCAAGGACAAATTAATCAGGGTAGATTTCAGGCTCGGCTTCCGCGTCCAGCCACGTATTCATAAACTATTCAAGAAAGTGATGCAGGAAATGGCAACGAATAATGAACTTGAATTCATCGGAAAATACGAGTCCATGTCGAAAGAGAATTTCCATGCCGACATCACTTATGTAATTATTGAGCGCTTCCTCTCCATAGAAAATGAATTACCCGTCAAAGAAGATTTCATTTTAGATTCCTATTTTTCAATCAAGGGAATTGCACAGAGTGACCAAAAAGCCTATGGTTTGGATAATTCAGATACAGTGATCGAATATTCTCCGCTGTTCATTGAACAAAAAGACAAACTGCCGCTCAAAAGAGTGACAAAGCAGTGTAAAACTGACTTTTAAGGATTTTATTCATTGCCTTATGAAGGTATTTATTTGTTGTCCTAAAAAAAATGGTCCCTTGTAGAAACAAGGGGCCAACAATTAAAACAAACAGTGAAACTTAAATATCTTATTCAACACTTAAGCCATATCCTTCCATTTTTCTATAGATCGTTGTTAAGCCGATATTGAGCAATTTGGCCGCTTCAATTTTATTCCCTTTCGTATAATTCAATACCTTTTGAATATGTACTTTTTCCACATTTTCAAGTGCAAAGGAGGAAACCAATTTCAGCTCCGGTCTCGATAACTGCATTTCCAACGGCAAATCTTCTACACTCAGCCAGGTATGCTCGGTAATAATGACGGCTCTTTCTATCGTATTTTTTAACTCCCGGATATTACCTTTCCAATGTTCATTCTCCAGATAAAAAAGTAATTCTTTACTTAAACCATTAATTTCCTTATTCATCTTCTCCGCAAACAAATTCATGTAATATCTGGCCAGTAGATATATATCCTTTTTTCGATCCCGCAAGGGCGGAATCTGCAGACTGAAAACATTGAGCCGATAAAAGAGATCCTGCCTGAATTTCCCCATCAAAACATCCGATTCCAGGTCCTTGTTGGTGGCAGAAATTATACGCACATCAGACTTCATCAGCGTGGTACTTCCCAGTTTGATAAACTCACTGTTTTCCAGTACCCGCAATAATTTCGCCTGCAATTCAATATTCATTTCTCCTATCTCATCCAGAAATAAGGTTCCCCCGTTGGCTTCTTCAATTAACCCCTTCTTATCCCGCACCGCTCCGGTAAAGGCTCCGGCTTTATAACCAAACAGTTCACTTTCCAGCAAATCACGGGAAAATGAGCTGCAATTTAAAGCCAGGAACGGCTTATGGGCCCGCTTACTGGTTGTATGAATTGCTTTTGCAAACAATTCTTTTCCGGTACCCGTTTCGCCTAACAACAAAACAGTGGTGTTGGTCGGAGCTACCTTTTTGGCCAAAGAGATCACATCCTGTATTACAGAAGAGTCCCCCACGATGGTTTCAAATCCAAATTTCTGTATGGCCTGCTTCTCCAGTTGCTGAACCCGCTGATGCAGTCGCGATTTTTCCAGGGCGTTTTCAATCAGGGGCAATAACTTTTCATTGTCTACTCCTTTTATGATATAATCAAAAGCCCCGTATTTCATTGCCTGCACACAATCTTTAATTGTGCCATGTGCCGTTAAGAGAATGATTTCCAAATTGGATAGGGATGCTTTTATTTGCTTCGTAAATTCGATACCATCCCCATCGGGGAGTTTTACGTCGCAAACAATCACTTCGATATTTCCTTTTTCAACGATTTTTCCTGCTGAACTCAGATCTGCCGCCTCAAAAACGGTATAATTTTCAAGGGTGATCATCCGGTTTAACAAATTCAGCATTCGCACATCATCATCTACAATCAGCACATTTCCGCCTGGCATATTGTTTTATTTTAGAGACTCCGTATACAAGTATTGTATTTTGTATCCTTTCAGATATGGGTCATAAGTCACCAGATCTTTTTCAGAATTGAAATCTTCGTCTACCTTATAACAGAAATTTTCATTGTGCGCAAATGTTCTGTTCAAATTGGCTTTATTCAAATTCAGAATCTGTCCATTTGCTTCCGCACTGAAAAAATAGGCATCTTTTTTTACCAGACTGCCTTTGGCAACAGACTCGGTCTTGAATTGGTAGTACATAAAAAAACCAACTGTATTGATGATCTGGTAAATTTCTTTGTCATAGAATCTGTAATTTTTATTGTCACAGCTTCTGTAGCCATAAACTTTGGTCCGTTCAAAACCATGTTTTTCTCCATTGACGGTTACATAAACCATCTTCGATCCAAAGAGATCATTTAATTTAATTTTATCGCTCGAATTGCTGCAGCTTACCGGGTAAGTGAGTTTTTGGTTGACAAAATCTTCATAGGTAACATATAAACCACCCTGCCCGGATTGAATGGTTTGCGACGTACCACAAATACTGGACATTATTAGAATAGAAATACAAATAGATAATTTGAGCGTTTTCATTTTTTCATTTTTAAATATTAAAAATCAGATTCTAAAAAATTGGTTTTTCATAAAATCAATGGCGTTCAACGGATGTGTTCTTTAATATAGGTAGTCAGGGACTGTACCGTTGTCATATTTTCAGCCGCTTCATCTTCAATTTTTATATGAAATAGTTTCTCCAGTTCCATGATGATCTCGACAAAATCAAGAGAATCTACCCCCAGATCATTTTTAAAGGAAGATTCATTATGAATTAACTCAAGGTCAATCCCCAGTTTTTCTCCCAGTAAATCCTTTACCATTATATCGATCGCATCTGTTTTAGGCATCTGTGTCATGGTATATGCATTTGATTCCATGGTAATTTGAATTACTTAAAACCTCACTAAAAAAGCGACAATAATTCGTGATTCAGCATTGACCATGTCGGGCTGCCATCCACCCCAGCTTGTCAGCGGAGGGGCGATCGATGCCCCGCTCGATGTATAGGTATAGCCGCCCGTATTGGCGTACCCTGTTGGCGAAGTCACCCCGCCGTTGCCCGCAAAATAACCGGTCAATTGAGGCGTACCCGGCGCTGCTCCGATATTCTTTATTGAGCGGTGGACAAATTCAATTTTCAACGTCATATTCTGACTGGGCATATATTCAAACGTGGTAGAAAAATCCCAGGCATCGAACGTAGAACCCGGTCCGGTCTGTTTCTGATACAGGGTATCGGCATATCCGGTAGGCGCAAGAACAAGATATTGCCCTGGGTTATGCATGTATCCACCACCCATGGTCAACGCAAAACGATCACCCAACCATAACCGGTTATAAATCATTCCGCTGATAAAATTCTGAGAAGGCAAACCCTGTGAAGTAGCCGTTGATTTTGTGCCAAAAGGCGCTACGCCATCTCCATTTTCAAATCCAAAATCACCGGTAACACTGAATGCCATTTTCTTTACAAACTTGGCACTCGGGCGATTGTAATAACGCAGTTCATAACTATTATCACTATGGAACCGATATCTTCCGGGAGCTCCCTGGTCATCTTTCCCGTAATAATTATTGAACACAAAAGCTTCTTTCTCAATGGGACGGTAATAAATAGAAACCCCAACACCCGGAGAACGATTAAACATGCCATAACTCTGCCAGCCGTTCACGAGCCAGAGCTCAATTTTCATTTTGTCTGTCGGGAAGGTCTGCAAACGCAGTCCATTAAAGAACCATGGCGTATTGTCGGATGTGTAAGATGGCTGATACCCCCAGTTTTCAAAGTTGTTATAGGAAAACAAGCCGATGTAAGACATGAAGATACCCGCATCCAGATTGATACCATGCCATACATCCCAATGATAACCGACATAAGCTTCACTGATATAGCGGTATATGGTTTGCAAATCATATTGACCACGATAGGAACTTCCGTCATTGCGTGGCACCACGGTAGACCGGGTACCAAACTGCATCATTACGCGACCGCGGACATTCCCGACATGAATATCTCCACCTACTCCCATAAAAGAGAGTTGCAGCTCATTATTTCTGGCCAGGGCGGTTGACCCTACAACTGTATTATCGATCGGGTTATTAAAGGAGTGCGTATAGTTGAAATCAAAAGTCACGTCTCCGGTAAAATATTTTGAATCGAAAGCTGGTGCGCTGGTTTTACGGCTGGTTCCATTGAGCCAGGAAAAATCACCAAAGGCAAATGGAACGCTGGCCACAGCGACCGTATCAGTCGACAGGGCGACACCGGTGTCGATACTGGCGCTCTTCAAAGTTTTAGTTACCCCGATGTTTGTGCGGGTGACCACCGGTTCTGTATTAGTTATTGAGCTGGCTGAGTCAATCTTTGCCGACGAATCGGAAATCATACCATTATCATTCTGCTGACTGAATACATTACTAAACGAAAAGAGTGAAATAATAAAAGCGAATAATCGAATACCCTTGATCATAAAATTTCAATTTTTGATTGGTTAGTTTTTGACTTACTTAAAAATTAAATACTGAATACTACTTTTTTGAAATAGCAACCTTTCATATAGAAATTTACAATCGTCTGCTTTAGTCGAAGTCGAGTTTATCAGCGACAACGGAATTGCTAATTATATGCCAATATGATTTTTAGTTTTGATCGATATGCTGAAATTCAATAGCAGTGATGGTTGTAGCAATTTTCAATAGATTTTCATTTTACCGAAATGAAATAAAACTCTATCATATTGAAAAAGTTTTTTTCAATATGATAATGCGCGGAATACAATTTTTATTTTTTACTTTTTTCATTAACAATCGCTTAACAACATTTTGATAACAAGCGATTAAAAACACATAAATAAAACGGAAGATTTTTTTCACAATTGAATAACGGTCTATTAACAAACAAATGACTTCTATTATATCATTTTACCCGTAAGCATCTATTCGCTAAATTTGATATTTTCTACATCTAATCAGAATGCACAAGCCAAAAGACCGGATAGACGTGATCAACGAAGTACTGGAAGAATGCATTTTAGCTTACCCAATATCCTCTTTCATCATTAGCCTGTATAAACAATACCAGCAAAGAGGCTCCTTGAGCAAGAAACAATTGCAGGGGTTATATGGGAAGGCATCAAAAATCGAATCCTTACCTCCGGGCAAACTGGCAAATATTGAATTGATCATAAAGAAAATGCCCACCCGTCATAAATCAGAACTTCCGGAACCGACTCCTTTATTTGAAAAGGAAGTTAGCACAGGCCAGCTCATCGAAGAGATTCTTGCCAAGTATCCGAATCATAAAAGAGTATTATTTCTAAAAGGAAGATATGATAACAACGACTTGTTTTCCCCAACAGACCTGGCAGATTTGAAGAGATTTAAATCACTGCTTTAGGAGAATTTATATTCGTTCCCAAACCAGTGCTCCGCCAACATAGGTTTGATCCACTTTTATTTCGGACAATTGATCCGGTTTTACGGTCTTTACGGGTAACGGCTGCTTCCATGCCTTTGAAGGGATTGAAATTCATGACTACCGGCGCATCGGAGGAAAGTGCCATCCGGATTTAATGTGCGAATATGGATTTCACCGGGTAACAATGATTTAAATAATCCTCGTCAAGGTATTGAATAAAGTTTTTTCCCAGTACATGAGTGGAGATAGTTTGCATGGACGCCGCTATCTGGCAAGCAGGCATATAATTCAAATTTTGGTTATCCGGTAATCCCAGATGTTCAATACGTTTGATATTCCCTGGAAAAGAGCGATATTATTCTTTATAAATATCTATGACAAAATCAATCGCCGCATCCCCAACGGCATGCGTAGCCACCCCGAGTCCGTTTTCCGTTGCTGACTTACGGCATTGGAGGTATTGATCTCGCTTCAACCGTAAAATACCTTTTTCATTTCTATTCTTATACGCTCTTTTAACTGCGGAAGTTTTACCGCTCAGTCCCCCGTCACTGAAAAACTTTACCGTGTTCGCATTAAAAAAAGTGGCTGAAAAAAGTTCCGGCAGCGGGTATGTATCCTCTCCGCCGTCGGGTATCAGGATCGGTAACGCATTTAAACGAAAACCCAATGCCTGATCGCGATTCATTTCTTTCACAATTTCCACACTTGCTTCCCACTTGCCTACTGTTGCGCCGCCGCCGAGATATAATGATCAACAGCCGTATTCTCTCGCCGTAAATCGACTTTATTTACTTCTTCATAAATCTGCCCGTCCTCATAATCTATAGACACAAATACAGTGAGATGCTGATTGGCCGGACCTTTAAATGACCCTTTGACCGGACTGCATTCAGAAAAATCCCTTCCGGTTGCCAGCTTTACATGCGTATTGGTGACCCAGACATTATTCGTCGGGTCAATGCCAGCCCAGCCATATCGCGGCACCCATGCTTCCACCCAGGCATGCGTGGCTCCTTCGCCCCGTAAGCCGCTTTTGTTCGGACAAATATATCCGCTCACATAACGACTGGGAATATGAAGGGTCCGTAATATCTGCAACATAATATGG
This sequence comes from Bacteroidota bacterium, assembly GCA_043780315.1. Lineage (GTDB taxonomy): Bacteria > Bacteroidota > Bacteroidia > Chitinophagales > Chitinophagaceae > Puia. Next base: position 12,980 of record JAYWCS010000206.1, read on the forward strand.
GCAAAATCCTGACACACGCCCGCCTGCTGAACCAGTATTTCATCGATCGTCGTTTTTACATTCGTAATCCCCTTGATATATTTAAACTGCGTAAAAATATATTCGCAACAATTCTTAATTGTAATCGCAACAGCATGGTCGGAACTATATACCTGCTGTGCCATTTCCTGAATCAGATACTGACTTTGAATATAATCTGGCCGGGAAAGCTCCAGCATTTTAAAATTGCCGTTGACTTCGGCATACAGTTCGTTAAAATCACTGATGAAATTGATTCGCAGATCTGAACTGGCCGTCGTACGAACAACGAGCCGGCTGTTGATACTGAGTTCCTGATGCGGGGGCATGACATTGAATACACCGGTTTTATTTCCCCAGTAGTCCATAAAAGTCTGCACCTCGGGATTTCCGGTAATCAGTAACTCCTGTTGCAATAGTTCCTGATCCGCAGAGATAATCGGGTAAATTTTTATTTCGTTCATGCTCTCCTGAATCAGCCGGTCGTACTCGTATTTCGTAATGTGCTGAATCTTGAATATGGGCATGGGAGAAGAACTTAAGCATAAGAAAAGAAATGTTGTACCACTTTTTTGTTGAACTCGATCAGCTCCGTTTTGATGTCCTCCAAAAAGGCCGGAACCGTATCCATATTCAACGTATCGAGTTCCATATAACGGACCTTGCTGAACAGACGTCCGAAGTTTCTTAATAAGGCCGCCCTTTCCGGATCATTATCTTTTCCAATTACCTTGATTAGATAATGTTCGATCCGTTGCAAAGAATAGAAAATAGATCGCGTAAAATTTTCGTTAATCAATACCTGATGCAGTACGTTAAAAGTATGATTCGTTCTGCGATATGTTTTTACATGGAGTTCGTATCCGGATAAACTAAATAATAAATATTTCCATTTCAATAAATCGTTTGTATCTGATTCTTTAAAATCATTCAACTGCAATTGTTTCTCCGTAAAGGCAATCGTCTGCAAACAACGCTCAATATATTTTCCGAGATTCATAAAACACCATCCGGTGCCGCGGGGCATCGTGATATCTGTTACCCCGGCATAATGCACAGTATATTTTATCAGGGGTTCCATCACCGCTTCCATACCCAGAAAAGAATTGATCTGATGCTGAAGAGCCGGCTGGTTTACTAGATGATACATCTGATTCACCGCTTCCCATACTTCTTTCGTGATATGATCCTGTGCACCGCGAGCGTTTTCGCGGGCCTTGTTCACAATGACTTTCAGCGAGTTGGTATTACCGGCATCAATGAGCAGGCGCTTTAAACAATCTTCCGTATTATTCTCAATCGTAGTCAGGTATGGTTTCTCGGAATCAGTAAAAATTTCAAGCACCGGCGACCAGGTCATCGTGCCATTCACATCTTTATCCAATGAAAAAATATAATGCGTGGCAGCCAAACGCAACATGCCATCAGCTCTTTCCATATAACGATTCATCCAAAAGAGGGAATCTGCAATTCTGCTTAACATGAATATATGTTTTTACGCATCCTGATTTTAATCTATTACCCAGGTATCCTTACTGCCACCACCTTGTGAGGAATTCACAATCAGCGAATTCTTCTTCAACGCAACTCTTGTTAATCCGCCCGGAACAATTTGTACACCCGACGGGCCACACAATGCATATGGTCGCAGATCGACATGTCGACCTTCAAATTTTCCATCAATAAAACAGGGCGCCGTTGACAAATTAATGATGGGCTGGGCGATAAAACTTCGCGGATCTGCTTCTATTTCTTTTTTTGCTTTTAGCCAGTCAGCCTCTTTCACTGAATTCCCCATGACCATGCCGTATCCGCCGGACTGATTCGTTCTTTTGATCACCATTTTACTCAGGTTATCAAATACAATTTTACGGGCATCTGGATTGCTCATTTCATAAGTCTCCACATTGGGTAAAAGCGGTTCTTCATTTAAATAATATTTAATCATCGCAGGCACATAAGCATAAATTGCCTTATCGTCTGCTACGCCATTACCTACCGCATTCACAATCGCCACCGTTCCTTTCCGGTAGGCCGACATCAAACCGGGAACACCCAGCGCACTATCGGATTTGAACATCAGTGGATCCAGATAGTCATCGTCCACCCGACGATAAATAACATGCACCTGTTCGAGACCCTGCGTCGTTTTCATATACACTTTGTGGTTGTCCACCACCATATCCCGGCCTTCCACCAGCGCAATGCCCATCTGGCGCGCAAGAAACGCATGTTCGTAATACGCAGAGTTATAAATTCCCGGCGTCAACAAAACCACCTGCGGATTTGAAATTTGTGCCGGAGATAATGAAAGTAAAATTTCATGCAGTAACAGTGGATAGTTACTAACGCGGCGTATACGCGAATTGGCAACCAGTTCCGGAAATATCCGCTTGGTGATTTCCCGGTTCTCCAGCATATACGAAACCCCGGACGGTGTTCTCAGATTGTCCTCCAATACATAAAACACCCCGTTGTCACCGCGGATCAGATCGATCCCGGAAATATGAATGAATATGTCATGCGGCACTTGTATACCGGCTACTTCGCGCATGTAATGCGGACAGGAAGCAACCAGTTCGGCCGGCACGATTTTGTCGTGCAGGATATGCTGCTCAGAGTAAATATCCTTTAAAAACAGGTTGAGCGCTTTGAGTCGTTGCTTGAGTCCGTCTTCAATTGTTTTCCACTCGTCGCCCGTGAGTATGCGCGGAATAATGTCAAAAGGAAAAATACGTTCTATGCCTGCATCGTCATTATATACGGTGAACGTGATCCCCTGATTCATGAATAATTCACTGGCCAGCTTCTCTTTCTGCAGAAGGCTTTGAATATCCAGTTGCTTCAGCGTCTGCACCACATTATGATAAATCTGGCGAAAACCAGTAGCCGCTTTCATTTCATCCCAAAACCCCGGTGAGCCTTCATATAAATTCAATAACTCCTGGGAAGTCATATAATTCGTTTGACTTATGAAAATAGAAAAAGCAGCTGCTTCAGCTGCAATTCGTTATGGAATGAAGTTATATAAAATCATTCAGCCCGCAAAAGCGTTTTCAATCAATGGATTGGATGTCTGCCTGCTTAAAAGAGCAGCAATAAACTATTGACGAAAAAACCCGCAGACTCGTTCACGCCCTTCCAGTGATCGGTTCGAAATGGAGATGCCGGAAACCCATCCAGATTGTATAGATTGATATCCGCCGGCGCATCGCTCCATCCATATCTGATTGCCACCGGATCAGACACAGAATCCGACCGGACGACCACCTGATTTCCCTGGATCTCCGCCTGCGCATAATAAAATTTTTTATCTGTACCCGCTACTTCAAAACCACGCAGGTATCCGTATGGATCCTTTGATACCAAGCCCTTACCAACCGATGTAAAAAATAATCGGGCCTGATGATTTGAAAAAGAAACAGAATCATATACCGGACCATTCGCCGTTTGTGATATTCCATAAATATCATTCAACGCAAGAGCAGCTAGACGTCGCCCAACTTCCTGTTTATTTTTGGGATGTATATCATTCGGATCGCCGATATCCGTTGTAACGGCCATGCCCGTTTTAGATAGCCGCAACGTGTTACTTTGCGCTTCTCTCAACTCCGCCCAGCCACTTCCGGCATTGGCACTTTCATTACTGCCAAAACTAGACAACTGCACGAAGATAAAAGGAAATTCGTCGGCCCATTCTTTTCTCCAGCTATTGATTAATAGTGGAAATGTTTTTCGATATTCAAAAGCCCGGCCGGTATTGGCTTCGCCTTGATACCAGAGCACCCCTTTGATTTTAAGTGAGGTCAACGGATGGATCATGGCATTATAAATAGTCGTCCCCTCATTATTCATGAACCGCGAAAAAGAATGCGGCTGATCGAAACGCGCCAGCATTTTCCAGTGATTATCCGCCAGTGAAATTTTATCTCCCCCAAAATTGATAAAAAGTTGTGCGGATTCGCCATGGAGCCCCATTCCATTCCAGGGCTGTTTGATAGCAGCACCCTGTTCAATCAGCAGGATATTTTTACCGGCTTTCCAGGTTAGCGGCGGCAACTGAATAATGATTTCTGCGGATTGTCCTTCCTGAATAAATTTCCCATTGATGAAAAGACGGTATTTACTATCATTGGTTCCCAGGCTCAGTAGAGAACCCATGGCGGCCTGTGTTGAGTCCAGATTGAGTTCCTTTGCCATATATCCCAAACCGCGAAAAGCCGGCAGGGACTTCCAATCCCAGCTCCCGGGCGAGGAGGAAAACCAGCCTGGATATCCATCGTTTTCTTTCAACACTTCTTCTTCTGTCATCACCGGCAGCTTACCCCCGTTCTGTTTTGCCGTTGCCTCGCGTTCTACCTGATTCATCCGGGCTTCGCTCTCCGCCCAATTTGCGGGAATTTGTTGCGCATAATTTTTCAGTTCCTCCGAACCCATCATAGCATCCCGGCTGATCCAGCTTTCCACCTGCGATCCGCCCCAGTTATCGTACAACAATCCAATGGGAACTTTCAGTCGGTCATAAATATCTCGCGCGAAAAAATATCCGACCGCTGTAAATTCACCCGTGGTTTGCGGAGATGAAATAATCCATTCAGTTGAATCAATAAATTCTTCCGGCTGCAGACTTAATTTATTTGGAATACGTACCTGCCGGATCATCGGATTATTAGCCTGGCTGATTTCCTGTTTTGCATTGATAGCCTGACTGACTTTGAATTGCATATTCGACTGACCGGAGCACAACCACACTTCACCAATTAAAACATCTGAAAAAGTTTTGGTTTCATTTTTGGTTTGAATCATTAACTCAACCGGTCCGCCGGCAGAAAAAGAAGATAAAGATATTTTCCATTTCCCCTGCTTATCTGCAATAGCTGAACCTTTTATTTTTTCCAGCGTGACAGTTACCGCATCGCCTGGTTTGGCAACACCCCAGATCGTCACTGGCTTATCTCTTTGCAATACCATATGATCGCCGAAAAACGCCGACACATGAAGTTGCGCAACTGCGTGGAGATAAAGCAAGACCATTATTAAACTAAAACTGATTTTCATTTGACGTATTTAAAAAAGCAACCGAAAGCTGAATTAATTTTTTTAAAACCCAAAACGGTATCGGATGATCCTTTAACGTTTCTTCACGGATAGATCCCCATTCCGACGACGCATTGTCGTAAGACGACATTGACGGCAGAGCCAAGGCAACCCAGATCGTGGTGATCACAAACATCATTTATTTTCATTGATTTTCCATTGAGAGAAAATCCATCCTGCACATCAAATGAAAAATAACGGATACCAAACGGCCTGGTGTTTTTATCCATTGACGAACCGTTAATCCGCATATCTGTGACGGCCCGGTAGAGGTAAGGACGATCAACAAACCATAGCCGCGGATTGGAAACGGTTAAATTTGTTTGCAGTTTTAAACGGGTATCCAACCCGGATTTCCATTCCGCAGGATCAACGGCGACTTGTTGGTTTTCGGCGTCGAAAATATAGTTTTTTATACGAATTGTTTGTTTGTCGGGCTGGCGGTGATGAATTTCAATATGAACTGCGGCCAACTTTTCTGAAATAGATGAAGTCGTAATATACGTGCCCCAATGATTTATATAGGTTTTCCCGGTAGAACCCAGCCACACATTGCGATAAATACCGGAACCGGAATACCAGCGCGAATTCGGCTGCTGGCTATTTTCCACCTTCACGGCAATCACATTTTTCTGAGTTCCATAATGAAGAAATGGTGGAAGGTCATACCGGAAAGAGATATACCCATTGGGCCTCCTGCCCAGATACTGTCCGTTAATCCAAACTTCACTATTGCGGTAGATTCCGTCAAAATCGATCAATATATTTTTATTTCGATCCTTATTATTTATCAGAAATGATTTGCGATACCAGCCCAAACCGCCGGTGAGCCCCTCGCCGCCAACGGTTGCAGGAGAATTTTTGTCGAAACGGCCCTCGATGCTCCAGTCGTGCGGCAGCTGCAGACTGCGCCAGGCCGAATCATTGTAACTATAGTCATTGACTGGAGGAACCTCTCCAAAGAAAAATTTCCAGTTTTCATTAAATGAAATGCGACTACCGGAATCGTTTAGATCTGCCTGCCCATACAGCTGCTGAAGCTGGAGGCAATATAAAAAAACAAGCAACTTTTTCATCTACCCGGAAGGTATTAAAAAAATATAATTATGAAGAGATATGCTGCGGCTGACCGTCGCCGGATTGCAGTGTTTATTTTTTCCCTATATTCAAGTTTATATTTATAAAACCCTATATGAGCAAACAACCTATTAGTGCGCAGGCCGCCGATTCACCGATGGGAGGCAACATTCCCGGGCAACGACTTTATTCACTCGATGCACTCCGTGGCTTTGACATGTTCTGGATAATGGGTGCTGAAGAAATTGTATCCTCCCTGGCGAAGGCGACCGACTCTCCCTTCTGGAACGGGTTTGCCAACCAGCTCACACATCCTGCCTGGAACGGATTTCATATGTACGACCTGATCTTCCCCATGTTTCTTTTCATGGCCGGGGTTGCTACACCCTATTCGGTCGGCAGGGAACTCGAAAAAGGAAACAGCAAACAAGAGGTTTTATGGCGCGTAGTCAAAAGAGGTCTGATCCTCGTGGTACTCGGCGTTTTTCATAATAATGGCCTGCACCTGAGACCATTTTCTGATATCCGGTTTGGAAGCGTTTTAGGTAGAATTGGGTTGGCCTATATGTTTGCCAATATTATTTTTATCTATTCTAAAAGAACCACGCAGATTATCTGGTTTTGGGTGATCCTCATCGGCTATTGGTTATTATTGAAATTGAACTCGGCACCCGGTTTTCCCCGCGGCGATCTGACCATGGAAGGGAACTTTGCTTCCTACATCGACCGCCTGCTGTTACCCGGCAGACTATACCTGGGCATTCATGATCCGGAAGGCATTGCATCTACCATCCCTGCCATTGCCACCGGACTTCTGGGTATTTTAACCGGCACTTTTATTAAGCATGGTAAAGTCAGTGGAAGCCAGAAATCGTTATATATGGCCATAACCGGCGTAGTGTCTATCATACTGGCTCAGATCTGGAATCTGAATTTTCCGATCAATAAAAATCTGTGGTCCAGCTCTTTTGTTTTACAGGTCGGTGGCCTCAGTCTGCTGTTCCTCTCTCTTTTCTATTATATCATCGATGTTCTCGGATATAAAAAATGGGCCTTCTTTTTTAAAGTCATTGGGATGAATTCGATTCTCATTTATTTATCCGGACATTTTATAGATTGGAAATATGCTACCGAGGGAATATTCCAATGGCTCGGACAACTTACCCATGCCCCCTATGACGAAGTTGTCATGGCTGCCTGTTACGTGCTGGTTGAATGGGCCTTCCTGTACTTCCTTTTCAAGAAAAAAGTATTTCTGAGAGTGTGACTTTATTTTATTTTTCTTTCCTTGTATCATGAAAAAAATTTTATCCCTATTCCTGTTCTGTTTATGTAGTCGGCCATCCATCGCACAAACAACGGCTGAAGGACAACCGTCCTTTATACGCGACAGTATGGATACCTATATTCAAATAGGATTGAAAGACTGGAATCTGCCGGGATTGGCGGTTGTAATTGTAAAAAACGGCCGGGTGGTATTTATGAAAGGCTACGGAGTGCGGGATATCGAAAGTAAAAAACCGGTAGATGAAAACACACTCTTCATGATCGCCAGCAATACCAAACTGTTTACGGGCAGCTCCATGGCGTTGCTGGCCGCAGAAGGAAAAATTTCGCTGGACGATCCAATCACAAAATATTTTCCGTCCTATCGTCTCTACGATTCTGCCAGCACCCGCCTCGTCTCTATCCGCGATATGCTATCGCATCGCATCGGGACAAAAACTTTTGAAGGAGATTTTACTTTCTGGAATACTTCGCTCAGCCGGGAAGAAATTATGCAACGGATGCGTTACCTGAAACCACCGTTTCATTTCCGTCAGGAATTCGGCTATTGCAATAGTTGCTTCCTAACCGCAGGACAAATTATTCCGGTCGTCACCGGCGAATCGTGGGAAAATTTTGTACAAAAAACCTTTCTAACCCCACTGGAAATGCGGCAAACCCGAATTCTTTCCACCGGCATTGGCGAACAACCGAATGTGGCAACCCCTTACACGACTTCATATTCTGATAAACTACTTAAAGTTCCTTTTGATAATTGGAACAATCTGGCACCGGCAGCCAGTATCGTCAGCAATGTCAGTGATCTTTCCCATTGGCTGCTGATGCAGCTTGACAGCGGCCGTTACCAGGGGAAAAGGATTATCCCCTGGGAGGCGATTCAGGAAACCAGGAATGCCAATAGCTGGGTGAGTAGTGAAAAGTCCGACATCTATCCGACCCATTTTACGGGATACGGTCTGGGCCTGTTTATGGCAGATTATGCGGGAAGACAAACTTATTGGCATACGGGTGGCGCGGGAGGGATGGTGAGTAATATATGTTTTGTACCAGAAGAAAATTTGGGTATTGCCATCCTCACCAATAATGATAACCAGAATCTTTTTGAAGACCTGCGCCATCAGATTTTAGATGCATACCTGGGGGTGCCTTACGTGAACCGCAGTATACAGAATTTATCCAAATTCGTACATGAGAGTGACGCACAGCAAGCGGAGATCAATAGCTGGAAAGTAAGGGTGAAAGCCAATACCAAGCCCTCTCTTCCGCTGTCGGGTTATATAGGCACCTACATCAATACCTTATACGGAAAAATTCATATTTCACAGAACCAAAATAAACTCATTATACGATACGAAACCAAACCCGACCTGTCTGCAACTCTCGAATACATGGATCATGATGAATGGATGCTCCGCTATAACAATATCTTATACGGAATTTTCCAGACAACATTTGATATCCTGGATCATAAAGTCAGCTCCTTAACGACAGCCCAGAATCCATTTGTAGAATATGATCCGTATGTTTTTACCAAAACAGAATAAAGACATCTCCTTACAACGACTTCGTCGGGCGAATGCTGTTTATTTTTTTATCTCCGGGTTTGGCTATTCCAGCTGGACCTCACGCATTCCAGGAATCAAAGAATCACTCAAATTAAACGATGCTCATTTTGGGACCCTGCTGCTGATGATGCCGCTGGGTTTGATCTTTACCATGCCACTCACCGGAAAATTGCTGGATCATTATAAAAGCAGGACCATCCTGCTGATCGGAGCGCTGATGTATAATCTCGTACTCGCGTGTATGGGCTTTAGCGTTTATACCTGGGTGTTAGGTATCGTATTATTTTTCTTCGGATCCTCCCGAAATCTCATGAACCTCTCCGTCAATGCGCAGGCCATTGGCGTACAGGCACTGTATAAAAGGTCCATCATGAGTTCGTTTCATGCCGTTTGGAGCATGGCCGGTTTCGCCGGTGCAGCATTCGGCTACCTGATGGTTATTCTGAATATTTTGCCCGCCTGGCATCTATTAGGGGTGAGTTTATTGCTATCTGCCCTCGTGTTATTTTATTATGGCGACACACTGGATCAAAAACCCGATCCAAAAAATAAAAGATCCGTATTCACTCTGCCGCCCAAAGGGATGCTGGTATTTTCATTGATCTGTTTTGCTTCCATGGCCTGTGAAAATACTATGTACGACTGGAGTGGAATTTATATCCGTCAAATTTTACATGGCACCAAAGGAGTTGCCATCATTGCGTTTGTGGTGTATATGGTTGCAATGACGACCGGACGATTGGTGGGCGACCGAATGGCAGACCGGTTTGGGATCAAGCACGTATTGGCCGCCAGCGGATTGCTGGTAACCGCTGGTTTATTTATTATCGTCGCTTCTTCTTATATCCCGCTCACCTTTGTTGGATATCTGTTAACCGGCTTTGGCGTGTCCTGCGTAGTTCCTTTTGTATTTAGTTTGGCAGGGAAAATGCCGATGTCCAATCCTGGCGCTGCGCTGGCATCCATTTCATCTATTGGTTACCTGGGCTTTTTATTGGTACCCCCGCTGATTGGATTTGTAGCGCAGGCTACGAGTCTGCGCGTTTCTTTTGGTATTATTGCAATGATGGGATTACTGATGGTCAGACTGAGCACCCGTATAAAAATGCCTGATTCAGAATCGGTTGCATCGAACGGATTATAATTGTTTAATCATCCAGAGATCACAACCAAAATGTCCGGAACATCCCATCGGTCCGGCCAGATACGTGAATCCGGCTTTTTCATATAATCCAATGGCAACGCGCAATTCCGGCATCGTTTCCAGATACATTTTAGTAAAGCCCAGAGATTTCGCTTCCTGAAAACAATACTCCATTAATTTTAATCCCAATCCCTGTCCCCGCCGCTCCGGTAACAGGTAAAGTTTTACCAGTTCACAACATCCATCCGGCAAACCCGCTGTTGGAAAAACACCGGCGCCTCCCATAATCTGATTATCTGATGTTAGAATAAAATATACTGAACCAGGAATTGAAAATAATTGGAAGAGATCGTCGGTGGCCGGATCGAAAAAAACAGTTCCAGGTTTATCGGCCCCAAACTCCCGAAGAACCTTTCGGATAATCTCCGCGATGCAAACATTGTCATCTGGTTGGATGGGACGGATGCATATATTTTTCATACCCCTGCCATTTTACTTTATTTTCACGCACAATATATTTGATTCACGTTTCATTCAACCGAATCCTGCCATGAAAAGTTACATCCGCTTTTTTCTGACTATTATTTTAGCAATTCCCTGCGCAAATATCCTGGCACAAAAGACCTACACGCTCATTCCGAAAAAAACGGGTAAATTAGATCTGGATGTGGTAAAAAAGCTCCCGCCGTCACTCAGGGCCCTCGCGGCATTTTATAGTGCAATGGGAGGGACAGATTGTATTGAACTGACATGCCAGTTGACAACCGCCCTGGGATTGGGGAAACAGGGATCGGCAGAACAAAAAATGCTGATACAAAAATATTTTCCCGGAGATAAGGCCGCTGAACTGGTTGTGGGTCAGGAATGTTATCTGCCGCCGAATGGCTCCTCATCGTTTTCAAGTTTTCAGTCCCTGATTTTCAAAGTCAATAGCTCGGATATCATCGTAAACTACCGCATCGCTGTTTATGACCATGGAAATGTTAAACTGATTGACGGCCCCGACCTATATTCATTTCACAGCCAGACATTCAAAAATAAAAAACGCGTTTTGTATGCCTGGACGAGTGCAAAGAATTGAAGTGTTCATTGAGCTGACTTAAATCAGCGGTTTGTTTGGGTCGGGTCGACTTGTATAAGCGGAAAGCGCTGGAGACAAAAAATATCATTCCTGCGAGGGAAAAAAAGAAAAAAATCGAATTGATGGTTTCGACCGTAACGCCGACCCTCAAATATTTAATCAGTCCGGTGATCAACGCAATAACTCCGAAACTGACCGCCCATGAAATAGATTCGCTGATTTTCAAGCTTTTGGAGAGCGTTTCAGATCTGGACAAACTGGTTTGGGAATTCTGAAACCGGAATACGGAGAAATCAACCAGTTTAGCTTTTTCGCGAATCGTTTGCATCTGAAGTCATTTCTGACTCGAAGTAAAAAAACCATGCCAAAAATTTGGTGATAATATTCTTGGTGGTAAGCATTTGTTTATTTATCTTAATAATCAATCGAAAAATATGGAAACTGCATTCGTTAAAATCAGAGAGAGTCAGAAGGCAACCTGGAATAAATTTTCTTCCGGTTGGGAGAAGTGGAACGATTTTACCATGGATTTCTTACAGCCAATGGGCCATTCCATCATCGATTTTCTGGAACTCAAGCAGACCGATCGGGTGCTCGATATCGCCACCGGAACCGGCGAACCTGGTCTCAGCATAGCTTTACTGGTTAACAAGGGGCAGGTGATTGCGACAGATCTCTCAGAAGACATGTTGACTATCGCTGCAAAGACGGCGAAGACACGGTGTATCACAAATTTTGAAACCCGGATGGCAGACTGCTGCGAACTCCCTTTTCCCGATGCGCATTTTGATGCTGTCAGCTGTCGGATGGGATTCATGTTTTTTCCAGACATGCTAATGGCTGCCAAAGAGATGTACCGCGTATTAAAACCCGGGGGCGTGATGGCGACGTCGGTCTGGGGGGGCAAGGATAAAAATCCATGGATCGCTGTCATGATGACGGCACTCGCTAAAAATATTGAATTGCCTGCACCCGTTCCTGGCGCCCCTGGTATGTTTCGTTGCAGCAAGCCCGGTTTGATGAGTTCTCTTTTTCAGGAAGCCGGATTTAAAGAAATTAAAGAAAAGGAGATCAACGGCTCCGTAGATTTCGGATCTCCGGAACGTTACTGGGAAAACATGAACGAGATCGGTGCGCAGGTAGTGAATGCGATGGCCCATGCCGACGAAACGACCCGCCATAAAATAAAAGCTGACGCGCTGGCGATTTTCAAGGAAACCGCGGGCCAAGCGAAATTAAATTATAACGCCGTTGTCTATCGCGGCGTCAAATAAAACCCGGGAGTTACATGGATTAAAGTAATTTTTCTTTCCCCAGCCAAAGAATACAGAGTTTCATCCAGCGCACCGGACTGGTTTTATTTTTCATTCCGAATCCATGACCCCCTTTGTCATATAAATAAACTTCCACCGGGATATGATGCTTTTGTAGCGCCGCGGCAAAATCAACACTATTGGCGTAGGGTACCGCATCATCATCTTTTGCATGCACCAGGAATGCCGGAGGCGTTTGCTCGGTTACCTGCAATTCATTGGAGTATTCTATTATTTTTTCGGGTGAAGGTGAATCGCCCAGCAGATTATGCGCCGAACCGAGATGACCAATCGAATCACTAAAACTAATCACGGGATAAACGAGGATCATGAAATCCGGACGCAGGGAGACCTGTTTCGGATTGTCAATATAACTCTTGTTAAAATGAGTTCCGGCAGTGGAAGCCAGGTGTCCGCCGGCAGAAAATCCCATGATGCCGATATGGGCCGAATTGATTCCCCATTTGCCTGCGTTTTCTCTGACAACAAGCAAAGCCCGTTGGGCATCCTGTAGCGGTCCGATCTCTTTGTTAACCATCGTATGATCATCGGGAATCCGGTATTTCAAAACGAAGGCAGCAATGCCGGACTCGTTGAATCTTTTAGCAACATCATATCCTTCGTGACCTGCGGCTAAAATACTATATCCACCCCCGGGACAAATAATCACCGCAGTGCCGGTAGCTATTTTTTTATCCGGAAGGAAAATAGTTAAGCTGGGCCGGGAAACCTTACTAACGATCAGGATACTATCCCTTTCGTATTTGAAACTTTCCTGATTGGCAGCCGGTTTGGAATTCGGAATTTCACCATCATATAATGTTATAACCGTTTGAGCTTTCAATGGCAAAAATGAAATTGAAAAAAACAAACAAACCCAATAGGGCATCTTTCGAAATCGTTTTGATTTTGTGGACATATGCGCGGTAGATTAGATAAATTTAAATGCATGGAACTTATTTGAGGTCGCAGGTGAAATGATAAACGCCTGAACCCACTTCAACCACCGTACCCAATTGCTCAGCGGCCAGCTTATCGGGCATATTGTTTACCGAAAGGGGCTTTCCTCCTTCCATCACTGAGGCTTTATCAGCCGTTGGCAAAACAATCTGCGCCGAGGTATTCGGTGGAATTTGTACATCCAACACAAACTGATTACCGTTTATCTGCCAACGACTGGAAGTGAGACCATAATACGTATTCAAAGAAGCTGCCACAAAACTAAAATGGCCGCCGGGAATTGGCTTAATCAGCATTTTCTTATATCCGGGGAATTCAGGATCTGTGTCCAGACCGGCCAGATCACGGTACATAAAATCACCGATGGCTCCATAAGCATAATGATTAAAGGAGTTCATACTCGGAGTTTCAAAACTACTATCTGGCTTCTGGCCATCCCATCTTTCCCAGATGGTGGTAGCGCCCATCTTCACCGGATACAGCCACGAAGGATAGGTATCCTGCAACAAAAGCGTATACGCCAGATCGCTATATCCAAAACGCGATAATACATGACACAGATAAGGTGTTCCAATAAAACCCGTTGTCAGATGATCATTATAAGTATGTATGTTTTCTTCCAGGCGCTCTGCTGCCTGCGCGCGCAAAGATTCAGGTAACATATCAAATTCCAGCGCCAGCACGTAAGCCGTTTGCGTTCCCGATACCAATCGGCCATTCGGCGTCAGATATTCTTTTAAAAAAGCGGATTTGGTTTTTTTAAGTAAGTCCGAATAATAAATATTGTCCGCCGTTAGTCCGAGCACGGTGGATGTATTAATCAGCAGCTGGGTGGAATGCGCATAAAAACATTGGGCAATCAGGTATTTATCTGTAATCGCGGAGCGTCCGTCGTTGTCATCATCGGGACGATAAAACAACCAGTCACCAAAATGAAACCCTTGGTTCCACAGATCGTTGAGGCAATGGTCGCGCATATAATTTACCCACGCTTTCATTGAAGGGTATTGTTGTCTCAACAAACTACTGTCACCATAGGCGAGATACATATTCCAGGGAATGATCGTGGAAGCGTCGGCCCAGCCCGTCGACGAAACGGCATGCGGCCCCAATACATTGGGCACCACAAAAGGAACACCGCCATCCGCAAGCTGATCCGCGGCAAGATCTTTCAGCCATTTTGCAAAAAAATTATTTACTCCGCGATTGAAAGCAGCGGTGCGGGAAAAAGCCTGTGCGTCGCCGGTCCAGCCCAGTCGCTCATCCCGTTGCGGGCAATCGGTGGGGATGTCAAGAAAATTCCCTTTCTGTCCCCACTGAATATTATGTTGCAGCTGATTCAGCATCGCATTGGAACTCGTAAACATTCCATTGGCAGGCATGTCTGAATAGAGTGCTACGGCACTGAAATTTTCTGGTTTTATTTCTCCCGGAAAACCTTCAATTTTTATATATCTGAAACCCTGAAAGGTAAAATGCGGTTCAAACTGTTCGACGCCTTCTCCCCGCAAAATGTATATATTCTCCTGCCGGGCCGCGCGGAGATTATCCGTATAAAAATTTCCTTTTTTATCCAGCACTTCGGCGTGGAAAATACGGACCGAATCGCCGCTTTTCCCCTGGACGTTCATTTGAACCCAGCCCACCAGATTCTGACCAAAATCAATCACCTGTTCCCCCGCAGGTGTTTTGAAAATTCGCAGTGGCTTGAAAATTTCATGCTTGGTGACCAGCTCATTTTCGGTCGCCACCAGATTATTCAGGGGATAATTTTTAATGGCCACCGGCGCCCAGTCGTGATCATCATAATTTGAAAGCATCCATCCCCGCTGAGCATTTCGGTTATCCTGTATTTCACCATCATATATCTCGGACCGCCGGATGGACCCGATAGAACTCTTCCAGTTACCATCGGATACAATCGTTGCAGACGTTCCATCTATGTATTGAATTTCCAGTTGGGCCAGCAGGCCGATCGTTTTACCATAAATATCTTTGTTGCCTTCCCATGCAAGCGGGGTGCGGTACCAGCCGGAGCCCAGCACAACAGCTAAACTATTTTTTCCGGATTGAATCAACGGGGTAACATCGTACGCCTGATACTGGAGTCTTTTATTGTAGCTTGTAAAGCCGGGAGTCAATAAGGCATCGCCCGTTTTTTTGCCATTAATGAATGCCTCATACAATCCATGGGCCGTAATAAAAAGACTGGCAGAAGCTATTTTTTTTGGAGTAGAAAAACAGGTTCTGAACAGGGGGCTTGGGCGATTGATACTGTCCTCCACTAAACCGGCTTCCATCCAGCTTGCTTTCCAATGGGAAATATTCAACAAACCAGTCTGCCAGCTGGCCGGCACCGACCAGGCCGAGGGGTTTCCCTGTTCATCCCAAATTCTAACCTCCCAATAATAAAATTTTGCCGCCTGAATTTCCGGGCCCATATAGGGAACCTGCACACAGGCAGATGAATTCAATTTCCCAGAATTCCATAACAGATTCCTGCCCGATAAAAGATCTTTACGGGAAGCACTTACTCTGATCTCGTAAGCAGACTGAATCACATTTCGCCGTTCAGCACGCAGCTGCCAGGAAAGTCTTGGCCTAGCCACGTCAATACCCAATGGATTATTTCGGTTTTCGCAAAGCAATCCCCCAACAGTTACCTGAGCATTTACACCTAATAAAAAAATAAAAGCCAGCAGGCCAGTGAGGTGAATTTTTTTCATATTCATTTGCAAGGGTTAAAGTTAAGCTTCAACTCGAATTCCCATCGTTCAATATGATTACCTTTACAAGTTGAATATACTCAAAAATGAATGCTTCGATCCGTGCTTCCCGAAATTTATTTTATGTCCTATGCTTTCTTTGTCTGACTGCTTTTACATTCTCTGTTTTAAATCAAAACGACTCCCGAAAAAAGCTTTTGCCGATTGGCATCTGGCGTGGAGAAATCATAAGGGCGGACGGACACCCAATCGCCTTTAATTTTGAAACCCGCGATAGTGCCGGAAAAGTAATCATCTATATTATCAATGGGGCAGAACGTTTATTGGTAGAAAATATCCGTCGTTCGCAGGATTCGGTTTTCATTGAACTCCCTTTTTTCGATTCCCGTTTCGCCCTTCGGATAAACGATGAAAAACGAATGACAGGCAACTGGATAAAAAACAATGGAAACCGGTTGGTTGTTATGCCATTTCAGGCTGTTTTTAATGAATCGAATCGGTTCCCCGCAAATCATCAGCCGCGATATGACATTTCGGGCCGCTGGTCAGTTCATTTTAAAACAGCAGAAAAGACATTGGAAGCCATTGGCGAATTCACACAAACGAGCGCCCGAGTTTCCGGAACATTTTTAACCAGCACCGGCGACGACCGTTACCTGGAAGGCGTGGTGGATGGAGATACTCTCCGGCTTTCCACTTTCGATGGCGGTCATGCTTATTCTTTTATTTCAACAATTCAGAATGACCGGAAAATGAGCGATGGGTTTTTTTACGCCGGCGCCAGTTCAGTGGAAACCTGGGAGGCAGAAAAAAAAGATTCCGCGAAACTGCCAGATGAATTCAGTCTCACCAAACTCAAAGATTCAACGAATGCCTATTTGCATTTTCGCTTTCCGGATCTGAATGGGCGGATGGTTTCATTGTCTGATTCTAATTATAAAAACAAAGTGACAATTATTCAAATCATGGGGTCCTGGTGTTCCAATTGTATGGATGAAACCCGTTTTTTGAGCGGATACTACAGAGAAAATAAAAAAAGAGGAGTAGAAATTATCGGAATGGCCTACGAAAGGACAACATCGATTGAAGACGCCAAAAGATTATTTCAACCTTATATCGTCGGGTTACGGGTTTCTTATCCCATTTTGGTTACCGGCGTCACCGCGAGCGATTCACTGAGATCTGAAAAAACGCTGCCTGAACTTCAGCGCATCGTCGGATTTCCAACGACGATTTTTATTGATAAGACAGGTCGAGTCAGAAAAATTCATACCGGATTTAGCGGACCCGGCACCGGTGAACATTATCAGGAATTTCAAAAAGAATTTAATCAACTAATCAATCAACTACTGGCTGAATAAAAATAACCCGCGGTCGTTAAAATTCCCAAATCCGGAATAAAATTCAAGGCCTTTATAACGGTTCATTTTAAAACAAAAACGTACCTTTAATTGTCATTTCCTATGCAAATCTATCATCTTTTTAACGGATTCAAATGCATAGTAAAGGACGGTATAAATTTAAAGTGATCAACGGAGTACTTTCCTGGAAGAATGATGAAATGGAAAGATATATGCCCGTTTCCGCAGAAATTCTCACCCGCGTTGTGATGTTGTACGAAAAAGAATTCAAGCGCGGCATTGAAATTTGGAAACAGTTAGAAGAAAATGAAACAGACGAAAAGTCGATTCATCCGGATGATCCGGTGTTCGAACAACTTGCCAACTGGATGGAACAACTGCATAGCATTTTTTCAAATACGGAACCATTCCGTGAAAAAGAAAGATGGACTGACGGATTTCAATTAAACTAGATTGTTACTTTATTTTTTAAGTGTTTCAAGTTTGATAATAAAAGTGCTTCCTATTCCCGGTTCGCTGGAGGTTTCAATTTTCCCCTTGTGATTGAGAATAATATTTTGCGTATTGGTCATGCCTAAACCATTTCCATTTGATTTCGATGTGAAATAAGGATCAAATACTTTCGTCAGTGTTTCAGCATCCATGCCTTTTCCATTATCACGAATCGTTATCAAGCATTGATTTTTTACCAATGCCGTTTCCAGTTTTAATATACTATTTTCACCGGTCATCGCTTCGATCCCGTTGACAATAATATTTAGCAATGCGATCTTCATCCGCGGGCGGTCCAGTTTCAACCATATTTTTTCTTTTAAGTACTTTTTTCTGATCTGAATGTTTTTCAGTTTTGCGCGGTCAACCGCTCCCTGCAAGGCTTCATCCATCAACACATCTGCAGTGATTTCTTCAAACTGAAGATCAGAGAATTTGGTTGCGGAAAGTAGCGAACTAATGAGCTCGTTGATTCGCATTGAATTCCGGACAATAATATCAAGAAATAATTTTCGGTCCTCTGCATTTAACTTATCATTTTCCAAATGCCCGGTAGACAAATCAATATTTGTGAGCGGATTACGTACTTCGTGGGCAATCATCCGAGCCAAACGTCCGGTACTGGTAAACTGTTCCAGGCTCCTGAGTTCCATCAGTTCGCGGTTAGCTGAATCCAATAAGAACTCTTTGCATTCGTTCGAATAGTAATTTTTTCTCAGAGGCTGTGATGGTAGCTGAAACCTGCCCAATGGAGTCAATTAAATTCTTATTCCGCTGCTCTTTGATCAGGAGCGAATCATTCACTTCGAGATGATTTTTATCAAAAATTTGCAACTCTTCATCCAGCGCCTGATATTTCCGTACAATCAGCGCGTGCATCGATGCCACACGATCCCGCTCTTCGGGATTGTCACTGACACTTTTTAACAATACCAGATACATGCTATCCACCAGATTCTTACTTTCTGTATAGGCTCTGAGAAACCCATCTTCTTTACTCAAAAGATATTCATGCCAGTTTATTTCAGCATCCTTCAGATTCGCATTCAACGAACCCAGTTCATTGATTACTTCCCGGGTGTGCCCAACCCACTTGTTTTGTTTACCTAGCTGAACGAAAGAAAAGAGAGAAAGAAAATAACAAAGCAGCAATAATAAAAAGGCAATAAGGTACCCTCTTCTGATCTTTTTGGGGAAATCAAATTTCATACAGAATATTGGTAATAATAACGGACTGACCGCTAACTTGCCGAGCGATCTGTTTTTTTTCCTGATTACAAAAAAGGATTCAAAGGCAAAAAATCTTAAAAGATATTAAACCAGTAACATCGCATCGCCGTAACTGAAAAAACGGTATTTGTCCTTGATCGCCCGCTTGTAGGCTTCCATCGTCAGGTCGTAACCCGCAAAGGCGCAGACCATAATCAGCAGACTCGTTTTGGGAAGATGAAAATTGGTGATGAGTGCGTCTGCAATATTAAACTGATACGGAGGATGAATAAAAGTATTGGTCCAGCCTTCCGAAGGTTTTAAGAGTTTCTCTGCAGTGAAAGAAGATTCCAGCGCACGCATCGTCGTCGTACCCACAGAACAAATACGATGACCACCCAATCGAGCTTTGTTTACAATTTTGCAAGCTTCTTCATCGACCCGATAATATTCTGCGTCCATTTTATGTTTGCTGAGGTCTTCTACTTCAATGGGACGAAAAGTACCCAGGCCGGTATGTAATGTCACCTCCGCAAAACGAATCCCTTTAATTTCAAGTCTTTTGATCAGTTCCTTGCTGAAATGCAAACCCGCAGTGGGTGCAGCCACCGCGCCCTCATGTTTGGCATAAACCGTCTGATATCTTTCCTTATCCTCTTCGTCTGGTTTACGTTTAATATATTTAGGCAAAGGTGTTTCTCCCAGAATCTCTAATACCTGACGAAATTCATCATCGGTTCCGTCCCATAAAAACCGGATCGTACGACCGCGGCTCGTGGTATTGTCAATCACTTCGGCCACCAGTTCATCATTATCTCCGAAATAGAGTTTATTCCCTACCCGTATTTTACGGGCCGGATCTACAATCACATCCCAGAGCCGGTTAGGTTTATTGAGTTCGCGCAGTAAAAAAACTTCGATCTTGGCGCCCGTCTTTTCTTTACGTCCATACATTCTGGCCGGAAA
>JAYWCS010000207.1:0-9163 GCA_043780315.1 Bacteroidota bacterium
GAGATCGATAGCCTGATACACTGGGTAGTTATCCATCCGGTGAACGACTCGATGAAGATGTACATGCTACACCATATCAGCTACAAGCTGAGCGAAATCGATACTAAAAAATCTTTTGATTATTACGAACAGCTCTCCCGCCTGAGTGACTCCCTGCATTTTACTTACGGAAAAGCGCTGGCCAATATTAACCTGGGAATTCTGCTCTCGTCCGCGGGCAATTTTGAAGCCGGCAATAAAGCTTATTTCACCGCTTTCGATCTGGCAAAATCCTGTGGTGCGCGCCGTATTGAATCGGTCGCTCTCAATAATATCGGCGAAAATTTCGCTTCACTCAAGGATTTTGATAAATGTCGTCAATATGCGCTACAGGCGATCGATATCAATATCTCCCTGAGAGCTTGGCGCGGAGTGGCTATCAACTTTGAAATACTTCACCATTGCGACTTCGAAGAGCAATTATATAAAAATGCGAAATTAAGTCTGGATAGAGGAATGCCCTATGCGGTACTTGCCAATGAGAAACATATTTTATCCATGTTTTATCTCGGTTACGGCAAACTACGAGCTGTAGATAATGAGGAAGACTCCGCTAAATATTATTTTAACAAGGCGATTCTTACAGCCAACCAGCCCGGAGAGCTGAGAAATGAATTTCAGGCCTATATGGCTGAAGCAAAGTACCTGACACATACTCCGGCACGAACAAAATCCCTTTTACTCCGCAAGGCTCTTCAGCTAGCCGAACAAACCCAATATGCCGAGGGAAAAGCTCAGGCAGATGAACAGTTATCAACTTTCTACGATGAATTGAATAACAAAGATTCATCGCTTTATTACTACAGACTGTACCGCCAAATCACCGACTCTCTCTTCTCCGAAAACAATCAGCGCAATACCATTGTCAACGAATCTGAATGGACGATCAAGCGAAAAGAGCTGGAGAATAACAATCTGAAGGAGTTGACGTTGGCCCAGCGAAAACAAATTGAATTTAAAAATATTTTGCTTGTTTTCATCGCCGTGGGATTTCTACTTTCCCTTTTTGTTGCCTTCCTGCTGTACAAATCTTTTCAATCAAAAAAATTGAAAAACGAGTCCCAGTACAAACAGAAAATTGCCGAAACGGAAATGCAGGCATTACAGGCGCAAATGAATCCCCATTTCTTTTTCAACAGCCTGAACAGCATCGAGAATTTCATTATGCAGAATGAAAAGAAGCTAGCTTCCGACTACCTGAATAAATTTGCTCGTTTTATCCGCAGCGTGCTCGACAGCAGCTATAAAGAGCTGATCGAAATAAATAAGGATCTCGAATCCATTCAGCTGTATATTGATCTGGAACAAATGCGCTTTAATAATAAATTCACTTACTATTGCATAGTGGATCCGGCCCTATTGCATGGAGAATATCATGTGCCCGCCTTACTCGTTCAACCCTATTTGGAAAATGCAATTAACCACGGGATCGGACCGAGTGAAAAAGCCGACCTGAAAATAACGCTTCAGGTTATGCTGGAAAAAAATATGATTCACTATGTGATAGAAGATAATGGCATCGGCCGCGACCAGTCTCGGATTTATAATCAACTGAACAAACCTTTTCACAAGAGTGTCGGCATGCAGATTACGCAGGACAGGATAAATATTTTCAATCAGGAAACCGGCCTGGCGGACAGTGTAAAAATCACCGACTTATTCGATGCAGAAAATAATGCCAGCGGTACAAGAATAGAATTTGCCATTAAAGTCGATTCCCATGCAACCCCTCAAAGCCATTCTGATCGATGATGAATTGAACAGCCTGCAAAACCTGCAGTTTAAAATCCAGGAATACTGTCCGACCATTAGAGTCGCGGACCAAACCCAGCATCCGGAGGAAGCAATACGGCTTATCCACCTACATAAACCCGACGTTATTTTTTTGGATATCGAAATGCCCCGGATGAGCGGCTTTAAAATGCTGGAACAGATTCCGGAAATAGATTTTGAAATTATTTTTATTACCGCCTACAACCACTATGCAATCAATGCGATTCGTATCAGTGCTTTTGATTACCTCGTCAAGCCGGTTGCGATCGAGGACCTGCAGCAATCGGTTGAACGACTTAGTCATTTCACCGTAAAAAAATCCCGGGAACGAGCGGAGATCCTGAAAAAAAATCTGTCAACTCAAAAAAGCCAGGAGGACCAGATCGCGATCCCTACCGCCGACGGATTGGAATTCATCCAGATCAAACAAATTATCCGTATTGAATCCAGTTCGAATTATTCGAAAATGATTTTACTCAATGGGCAGTCATTACTGGTTACACGCCAACTGAAAGACTTTGAAGAATTACTTACCGACAACCAATTTTACCGCATCCATCATTCCCATCTGATTAACCTGAATTATATCGCCAAATATGTTCGGGGCGACGGGGGACAAATCATTTTAAAAAATGGCGATATGATCGATGTTTCCCGCCGAAAAAAAGAAGTATTTCTGAAACTCATCGGCGGTTAGAGTAAACATTGAAATGCTTTCAAACCACGGGTATGAGTACGTACCGAGAACAGGTCACCGCTTTGCGGAAACCGCAGGATATCTTCGGCACTCATATTCTTGCGTGCAGTAGAAATCAATAACTCGTTCAGATTTTCCCCCATAAAAACACAGGAAGAAACATGCGGAGCAGGTACTTTAACGAATTCAAGGAGTTTTCCATCCGCCGGATTCCATCGTCCCACACCAAAGCCTCCCCATAACGCGATCCACAGCATACCCTCTTCATCGATGGTCATTCCGTCTGGAAATCCCATGCTTTCGGGAATGCGAACGACCACTTTATCAAACAAAATTTTTCCGGTGCCGGGATCGAAATGATAACCACTGACGGCACTCGTAACGGTATCGATAAAATAGAGATATTTATTGTCAGGCGACCAGACCATGCCATTGGAGATGGTCACATTCGTAATTTTTTCCTGCAAAGGCGAATCCTTTTCAACACAATACAAAGTGCCACCATTGGGTATATGATCGCGGTCGGTGGTTCCCACCCAGAGCCGGCCCATACAATCCACGGCGCCATCGTTACAGCGATGATTCTCCCAGTTTCTTTCTAAATCTGTTACCAGTTGAGATGTACCGGAAGGAATATGAAACCGACTGACACCCTCGTGCACGCCCAGAAATAACTCATCTCCGATTCCCTCAACCACCAATGACACCGGACCATCTACCACCCACGACTCAAGATGCTTTGACTGCGGACTATATTCAAAGAAAGAATGTCTATTGATATCGACCCAGAAACAGGTTTTTCTCTCCGCGTGCCACATCGGTCCCTCGCCCAGTAAATTGGCGGCCGGATAAAAATTTTCAGCCAACAGTTCACGCATGGGGTATCTATTGTTTTTTAAAAACGCGTACATAATCGACAAACATGCGCTGTGGAAAATTCGTTGTATCGTCGGGCGACCCCGGCCAGTTGCCGCCCACCGCCAGATTTAAAATAAAAAACATGGGATTATTAAAAGGATAATTGGCAGGCGAAACATTGGTCGCGTTAGACAGCGTGAAAAAAATATTTCCATCCACTGAAAAAGTAACGCTGTCCTGCTGCCAGTCCGCACTGAATACATGAAACTGTTGCGAAAAATCTCCGGTTGGGAGGCTATAATTATTCCCCTTGTAGGTATCTGAACCTCCGCCATTCGCCCAATGCATGGTGCTGGTCACGCGCGACGGAAAGCTTCCCACCAGTTCCATGATATCCATTTCACCGCAAGCGGGCCAGCTCACCTGACTGATATTGGATCCGAGCATCCAGGCGGCGGGCCACATGCCTTTGGAAACGGGCAATTTGGCCCGAATATCAATACGACCATAGGTGAATTCCTGCAGTCCGGAGGAAACCATCCGGGTGGAAGTATAATTACTCCCGTTATAAGATTCCTTCCTTGCCTCGATGATCAGATTGCCGCTGGAAACAAATACATTCTGCGAACGGGCTGTATAATTTTCGAGTTCATTATTACCCCATCCGCTACTCCCTGTCCCTGTTTCGTATTTCCAATTGGCGGCATCCACGGCGCGGTTGTTAAATTCATCGCTCCATTGTAAAGTATAACCTGCATACGAATTGGGTGAAGTATATCCTGCCGGATCCACCGGCAGGTACAGGCCATCGTTGTCGATCGTAATATTTACCACGCCGCTTTTTAAAGTACAGTTTACCGGGCTGCTTAAATTCAGAGAAAAAATTTGTTGGGCCTGCCGCAGGCTATCCCCGGTAATGCTGACATCCACATAGCTGCTGGTAAATCCGGCCGGTATCGTGATGATGCCAGTTGAAGTAACAAAATCCTTTCCTGCTTTTGCAGATCCGTCCAGCGTGACATAGCTGACCAGTACATCTTTACTATAGGCTGCATCCAGATTAATCCGCACACGGGCCTGGCTGAGGGTGTTCTGCCGGGATACTTCGATGTCTGCCGTGGTTGCCAAAGGCAAATTAGATGATGCAGTATTACTGCTCTTCGCACAGGAGGCAAAAAATAGGATCATCTGAAGCAAGAGGAACTTTCTGAAATTCATAAGCGGATGTAATTTAAATTATTTTCGTACTGGCGGCTTTTAAAAATAAGAAAAAAATACCAGCATTGCTACTAAGCGGTTTAATCGGTGAAAGCTCTTGATTTCCAGCAACAAAAAGTAGAATAACATAATGCAAATTTTTTACCTTTATTCGACGGCAAATGCCTCCACCTAATGAGTTACCCCATGATCTCTAAAAAAATATTGTTCGTAATTTGTCTATCCTGCACACTACTGACGATTTCCCGGTCTGCGTCTGCGCAATACGATGACCGTCCACGACTACTCACTTTTCAGAAAACACGTTTCGCCGAGATGATCACACGGGATACGATCGCTCTGGCCAGGTTGCTCGCGGAAGATCTGATTTATATTCAGGCCAGCGGAGTGGAAGACAACAAACATTCGCTGCTGAAAGACATTGCCTCCGGCAGAATTATATACCAGTTTATCATCCCCGAAAAAATGACGGCCACCATTGAGGGAAATTATGCCTGGATCTACGGCCGCGCCAATGTACGTTTTAAATTATCCAAGATGACAGGCACCATCGACCAGTATATCAGTTTCATGGACGTATACCGATTGAAATATAATCAATGGCAACTGGTTATTTGTCACAACGCCCGCCTAGAAAAAAATGCGCCCTACAATCACAATGTGCCCCAGGTGGAAGGAAGTATTCAGCCACCTATTTATTAATTATAAAAATCAGCCGTGATTTTCTTTCCAGTATATTTCAAAGAATTTGCGGGATTCCCGAATATATTTATAGAATTCATACTCGTTGCTGCAGGCCTGTATGAAATCATAACTGGGACGGTAGTCGCGCATAAAACTGTCCAGTTCCGGTGATCGCAATCCGGTAATTTTAACCACCAGCGATTTTGTGAAGCGGTGACTTACATATTTATACTGTTCATCTTCGATCAACCGTTTCTGGAAGGCTTCCAAGCGGCGTTGCTTACGCGCATTGAATAACAAATCCAGATCCAACCCCATGCCCGGAGCCACGTTCTGACCCGCAGAAGGGGAACTGAATATATCCGGACCGCCGTATTCAAATATTTTTCTATATTCCGCACGGTTTTCAAGAGAATCTTCCCGATAATTTCTGGACCAGACCGATACCGGCAGCAGACTGTCTACCGCGACATCCAGACTCATATCAAACTGAAGGGGGAACTCAATTTGACTAACTGGAATAGGAGATGTTCGTTTGCCGAGATAGGAGAAATAAACGGAGTCTTCCACAGTTAGTTTGATATGGTAATTTCCTTTCGAATCAGTAATCGTTGCACGTCCGCTGCTGCTCAATACACTTACCCCCTGCAAAGCGATACGAATTGACCGGTCGTACACCGTTCCTTTGATGTCAACCTGCGCCTGCAAGCCCTTTGCGCAGATGCCCGTCAACAATAAAAGAATAATTCTTTGGGTGAGTTTTAGGGAATTCATTTCTACGGCGCAATAGCTTTTCAAGCGTTTTAACGAAATAAATATTGACCGGTTTGCTCCGTTCATATTGTAATAATAAATTAAAAAATCGCTGTTTGATGATAATCAGTTGTCAATAAGTAATTTTACGCAGACCGATTACCCGTAAGCTATGAGATGGAAGTGGATTATTATTGGCCTGTTGATGATTGCTGGTAATATCGTGACGGCTCAGACCGTTCCACTGGAAGCTAAACCGAAGAACAGCCGGTTTGACACGACGTTAAAAGTTGTGACGGTCGTCGCCCAAAGGCCCCTGATTAAACAGGAAGACGACAAAACCATTATCGATGCTGAACAACTCGCCGGCAGCAGCAGCAATGCCTATGAAGTATTGGAGAAGGCACCCGGCATTGTGCTGGATCAGGACGGCAACATATACCTCACCAGCTCTTCGCCGGCAACTATTTATATCAACGGACGACAAATGCGGATGAGTACAGAAGACCTGACCGCCCTGCTGAAAAGTCTGCCTTCGGGAAGTATCAGTAAAATAGAGATCCTTCGAACACCCTCTGCTAAATTTGATGCATCGAACAGCGGGGGCATTGTGAATGTGGTTCTCAAAAAAGGAATCCATCTGGGAACCGTCGGCAGTATTAATTTTCGTTACGATCAGGGCGTGTACGGCACTGCATCCGCTGGTTTCAGCCTCAATCACAGTGCTGGTAAAATCAACACATTTGTATCATATCAATTTACCCATCGAAATTATTACGAGGAAATCAACTCCCACCGGATACTAGGTACCGATACCACACTGAATCAGCATACCTATACCACGTATTCCCCGATTACTCAATATATTGGCGGCGGAGTGGAGATGGAATTAAACAAAAAGCTGGACCTGGCGTACGATCTGCGACTCACCATAACCTCAAATAACAGTCATGCCGGCAGCAGCAATGGTCTGAGTAACATGAATGATCAAACGGAATTCAGTCGGACCTCGTCCGTAATCAGCAACGAGGGCAACACGCTATTTGTGAGTAATAGCCTGACGGCAAAATATTCCATCGATTCTGCCGGCAGCAACTGGACCACAGAATTCGATTATACGTATACCAATACGCGCAATACACAAATTTACATAACGGATTATCTCCTGCCGCCGGCACCCTTTGTTTCCGGTGATGGAATCACTCATAATCCGGCTGGCGCAGCAGATATTCTATCAGATTTAAATATTCATCTTCCCCATGCCTTTATCTTGGAGACCGGTATAAAGCTCAGTTACGCAGATAACAAAAATGATGCGAATTATAATAAGCAAAGTGGCAACAATCCGCCGGAGCCGGATCCTTATCAGACAAACCGTTTTGATTACCGGCAAAATATTGAAGCGGCCTATCTGCAATTGACAAAGACCTATCATCATTTTACTTTTAAATCAGGACTTCGTCTGGAACATACCGATATGGAAGGACAACAGTTGATCCCGTCGGATTCTACTTTTTCTATCAATCGAAATGATCTCTTCCCCTATCTGTTCATCAAAAAACCATTGTTCAAAATATTCGGGTATCCGCTAACGGGTAATATTGTTTTACGGCGAAGTATTACGCGGCCGACATACGAAGGATTAAATCCCTCGCCAAAATTTGTAGATCCATTCACCTTTAATATCGGCAATCCCCATCTGCGGCCACAGTTCACCAGCAATTACGAAGTCAACGTGACGTACAATGATTTTCCGGTGTTTGCGATCGGCGTGAATAATACCAAAGATGTAATCAGTTCCGTAGTTTACCAGAATGATGTAACAAAAATCAGTTATCGAACCTATGATAATCTGGGCAGCTATAAAGAAATCTATGGAAGATTATTCGGTGGGTTACCGGCAGGGCATAAATATTTCATGTATGCCGGCGTTCAGTATAATTATATTCAATATCATGGGCAATATCAAAACGGACCGCTCGACTATAGCCGCGGAAGCTGGACATTCTTCACCGGTCATGATTTGAAAGTAGCGCCTACCGTGAAGCTGAATTTAAATGCCTGGTTGTATGTGAACGGATTTAGAAACTTTTACGCCTTAAAAACAATGGGGCAGATCAATATGAGTGTAACGAAAACACTGCTTAGCAATAAAATCAATATCGTTTTATTTGGCAATGATATTTTAAAAACGAATAAGGCTGTTTTTCTGTTGAAGCAGAATAATATTTTATCCAATGGGGAAAGAATACAGGATAGCAGGCGGTTTGGTATTAGCATCCGGTATAATTTCGGACTGGCGCATCATGAAGAAAAAAAACCTGTTTTTGAGCCACCACCGGTGAATACAGACGCCAATCAATAGTCTGATTCAACAAACTAATCACTAATCATTTAATCCTTCGCCTTTAAAAATCGCCTGCATCGATTTTTCAATCCTTGACTCCCGCGTTTTGGTTTGTTTAGGTGCAGCAAAATAAAGCAGTTATCCTCTTTGCCGGCCCGGGGTCAGTGCAGGGAAGGCGGCTTTCAGGTCAGGGTTTTCTTTAATCTTCTTTTTAAATTCTTGCGGAATGACGAACTCTTTGGTCTTTTTAAGTTCAACTTTTAAACCCGCTTTCTCCACTTCAATAGCCTCATAGATATAAGCCTTCAGGATGGGCTCCATCTATACGATTTCCCGGACATGCGTGAACCTGATCTGGCGGGCTGCCAGCACATTCTTCGTTTGCTGAACCAGCATTTTCTTAGAATCCTTTAATAAGGTGCCCTTGAAAAATAATAACGTACAATACTCTTTGAATACATGTATTAAAATAATATTACTTTTCTGAAACGTGTAACAGGGAACACCCCACTTCAACTCTTGTGTCAGTCCGCAGCCCAGCGTGATCGTTCGCAATTGTTGCAATGCAGCCTTCCAGTTGATGGATTTATTGAAATAAAAATCAACCCCTGGGTTCATGTTTTTCATTAATTAAAAATAAGTGAAACAATTTATAAATGCAGGATTAGGTATTACGAACTCAAGACGAATATAGGGAACTGCAATAACTAAATATATTAGTATATTTCGTGTAAACATATTAGGTATATTTCAGGGAATCAATTCTATAGAATTTAACAGGCGCTTTAAGAATA
>JAYWCS010000208.1:0-3020 GCA_043780315.1 Bacteroidota bacterium
GTTGAAAAGAAAAAAACTGCATAAAAATCTTTAAACTTATTATATTTTCAAAAACTAATGAAAATTAAATTGAAAAACATAGTTTTTGGAACAACCCTAAAGCCAATTGACTTTAAATTATCATGTACACTAAATAATTTTTAATATAAAAAGGATCGCTTGGCAAAAAGATATTTTTTTTGATCTATCAGGCATAAATGAAATCTCCTAACAACTTTAAAGCCCTTGAATGACATTTGATATTGATAAACAGACAATTAAAGATTTAGAGCTTTATCCCGAACCAGGAGCTAATCATTCAGTCTTTCCAATTTACAATAAGAATGCTACTACAGGAGGCAGTGAATTACTGTTGGAAATGTTTAGTTGCCCCGTGATAGATGGTGAATTACTTCATATTCGTGACCAGGAATTTATTTCTTCTACAATAATAACTGTTCAATTAAACTAATTTCCAATCAGGTCGACTATATTGAATACTATCTTAAAACCGAAGAGTACCGCTAAAAGATAATATCATAGATGCGACTACTGGCCGGATAAGACACTCGCTTAAACCTGATGGTGACTATCGTACGATTTTAGCAGGCTTATTAGCCATATTCAGGCTACTTAATCAAATTATTCAATTTACAGATGCAGCAGATCTATTTGCTGTACCTGAGACACTTGACGCCGGCTTAAAAAAATGTAAGGCATTCATAAATTCAAAAACTTTACAGAAGGCACTGAGTCAGCCGCATGATTTAAGTTCCAGCCAGATCAATCAGCTTGACTACCTCTTCAAATGCGGGCGCCTGTCCGTAAGGATTTATTTGTCCGCCGTACGGGGATGCTTCCAAACAAATCGTATTGTCTGATACTAAACAGTTGCAACCACTATTACAAAAAAATGCCGATGTCATCAGCTGTATGCAAATGGGATTTATTGGAACCTGGGGTAAAAATTATTATAGCGATTATTTCGGAGATCCTGCATCAAATGGCGCAGGCCAAATGCTGGATCAGAAGTGAACCGATAAAGCGAGTGTGATTGCTGCCTTGCTGGATGCATTGCCGGCAGAACGTATGATCCAGGTGCGCACACTACAACAAAAACAGCGATTTCTATTTAGCACCTCGGCACCCGTCACTGTTTCGGGCATGACAGCCGTGCAGGCCTATATGAAAACGGATATATCAAGAATCGGTTTTTACAATGATTTTTTTGTTTCTTCGCCTGACGATTACGGAACATTTGGTGACTATGGAAATTCATCTTCACCCCGCACGTTGGCTACCGGAGTGTTGAGAAATTATTTTATGAATGAAAGTCAGTTTACACCCGTTGGTGGAGAAACCTGCGACGACTCATACAGTCCTTTCAATGATTGTGAACCTTCCGGTCAGGCACAAACCGAGATGCACAGCATGCATTATAGCTTTCTCAATTGTACTTATAATAATGATGTGAACGACGATTGGGAAACCGGGGGTTGTATGAATGCCATTAAAAACAATTTAGGATATCGTTTTGTATTGAAAAATATTACGCATCCTTTAGATGTGGCCGTACACGGGAGGTCATACAAGTTCACTGTAAACCTGGTGAACACAGGCTATCATAATCTACAATTTAATCTGACTGTAAAATAAAATAAAATGAACGCTGCTCTTTAGTTCATCCTTGCTTTGTGGTGGTAATCTATCACGATGCCGTTGACCCGCAATTGCTGTCCGCTAACCGAAATTTTACCTGTAGTAGGAACACATACGATAATAGCAGATTGCCCCGGCAGAATATTTATTTTTCCTGAACCCGTTAAATTCCTTGCAATAAATTTTCCGGTAATGGTATTATATAAATCTGTTTTCTCTTTTCCTGACAATTCGATCGTTACCGATTTTACTTTTTCATATGGATTAAAATATAAAAAAGTGGGATAGGCTTTATCGTGATAAAAGTCTGTACACAGTAAATTCAGTTGAAGAATACCAGGTTCATTTGTAGAATGTATGATTCCACCGAAAATTCCTACATGCGCGCTTCCATACACGCTGAACTGACTCACCGGCGGATTTTTACCCGGTACCCAAAGCGGTCCGTCCCCTTGCGCAACGGGGCCGTTGAGTTTTGCATATTCCAGATAAGAGGAGTTCCGGATGATTCCTTCGTAGCCGATTACTCCTTTTGTTACGTTCGCCAATTCGGGTAACGTTTGATGTTCTTTGGGCATATACAATGGATAAAATAGCTTAGCGGCATTAGCGGCATTCAGCATCCATTTGCCGACGACATTCGCATACCGCTGATCATATCTGACCATCGGAATCAACGGTAACGCCGCATCGTAGGTATTCATCAGAAAACCGTATCCGCCATGATCTACGGTGCTTCCCACAATTCCCGAAATATCCATCCCGTTCCAGTTGCCGGTTAAAATGCCCCAGCCTTGCCGGCACACCGCTGTTCCATCGAACAACCATTCCAGCATTTTCAGCACATCATAATTTGTTCCCTGCTCCGCATTCATCTCTGCTGCGATATAGGCACCGAATGGCATCAGCACTTCATATGTCGGATTTATTTTGTTTGACTCCAACGCCTGCATCGCACTTTTCGCACCCCGCAGATAACGCGGGTCGCCAAATTTCTTATAGGCAGCATACAATACAAACGCATGACCTGCCGCTACGTCCGGCTGGGCGCAGATCGTATTTTTCATCGGAAGCATTTTTCCATAGTCAAAATACGAATACTGATAGTTTCCATTCAAAACAGAGTCGGCCTGATAAAATTGATCAGCGATCCGGCGGCCAATCTGATCAAAACCTGGTTCGTCGGGATATAAATCATAGATCGCATAGAATAAAACATTCGGATAGACATCGTACCACCAGTCGCGCCCATAGCCCCCGCCCAGCAAAGCAACCTGCGTGCAGGTATTATTCATCATAATATCCCAGCCGGTTTCTTTATTGAAATAGTTTTTTAGCATGCCCACGTAGTCAATGGTTTTCCTTTTATCTATACCGGAAAG
>JAYWCS010000209.1:0-2330 GCA_043780315.1 Bacteroidota bacterium
GTGGTTGAACGACTTCATAATATTGCCCACGAAGACTGGATCAATTCGCACCCGCTCGATT
The DNA here is from genome assembly GCA_043780315.1 of Bacteroidota bacterium. Classification (GTDB taxonomy): domain Bacteria; phylum Bacteroidota; class Bacteroidia; order Chitinophagales; family Chitinophagaceae; genus Puia. Next base: position 62 of record JAYWCS010000209.1, read on the forward strand.
TATCGGATGAAGGTTTATTCGCCGATCTGGAAAACAAAGGCGACGGGGGGAGAAGAAAAAATCGCTCTCAACCTGAAGAAGAAAAAAGATAACGACGAAGACTGATTACATTCTTTCCGGAACCCGGATGCCAAGCAACTGCATGCCAGATTGTATGATATTGGATGTCATAACGCAGATCCTTAAACGCAGTTGTTTTTTATTTTCAGATTCCGCCCGGCTGACTGAATGTTCTGAATAAAAAGAGTTGAATATTTTTGATAAATGAAACACATAATTCGCCAAAAGCGAAGGATTCATTTCTCCGCAGGCCTGTTGTATTAGGGAATCATACTTCTCCAGGTTAATGATCATTTCCTTTTCCAGCGGGAGTAGGGGCACCTGCTGAAACTGTCCATAGTTTCCAACCGGTTCTTTTCTTAATATAGATTTTATCCGCGCATGGGTGTATTGAATAAAGGGTCCGGTAAATCCGTGAAAGTCGATCGATTCATCCGGATTAAAAACCATTCTTTTTTTCGGATCTACCCGCAACATAAAAAACTTTAATGCCCCCAATCCGATGGTATCATAGAGTTCTTTTCTTTCTTCTGCGGTAAAGTCATCCACTTTCCCCAGATCTTCCGTATGCTTCGCGGCTATAGATGTCATTTCTTCGATGATATCATCTGCATCCACCACGGTTCCTTCCCGGGTTTTCATTCTGCCGGACGGCAATTCGACCAATCCATAACTCAAATGCTGAATGCCGACTGCAGAAGGAAGTTCCAGTTTCTGACATATCAACTTCAGTACCTTAAAATGATAATTTTGTTCATCGGCCACGACATACAGACTTCGGCTGGCATGATATTCCGCATCTTTTTCAACCGCAAGACCGATATCCTGCGTTATATAAACGGCTGTACCATCACTGCGCTGAACTATTTTTTCATCCAGTCCGTTGGCCGTCAGATCAATCCATACGCTGCCATCGGGTTTCTTGAAAAATACTTTTTTCCCGAGGCCCGTTTCCACCAGGTTCTTCCCGAGCAGGTAAGTCTGACTTTCATAATAGACTTTATCGAAATCACTTCCGATGCGTTTGTAGGTCACGTCAAACCCCGCATACACCCAGTTGTTCATGGTGCTCCATAACTCAATTACTTCGGGTTTTCCGGCTTCCCATTCTACCAGCATCTGCTGTGCCGCCTTCATCAGGGGAGCTTCTTTTTCTGCCAGCTCTTTGGTCAAACCCGATTCGATTCCGGATGCCACCTGTTTTTTCAATTCATTTCCGAAGAGAACATAGTAATCACCCACAAAATGATCCCCTTTGATGCCGGTACTTTCCGGCGTGGATCCATTCGCATAAAGCTGCCAGGCCACCATACTCTTACAAATATGTATTCCCCGGTCGTTCGAAATACAAGTCTTAATCACCTCATAGCCGCTCGCCCTGAATAAAGCAGCAACCGTCCAACCCAAAAAATTATTTCTCAGATGACCTAGGTGAAGCGGCTTATTGGTATTGGGAGAAGAATATTCAACCATCACCCGATCACCATTGGATGCACGTTTGCCAAATGTTGAATCACCAAAATTCGTATCGAGGAAATTCAGCAAGACGCTGTCGGCCATCACCAGATTCAGGAATCCCTTGATGACATTAAAACCGAGGAACCAGTCCGGCCTGTTCGCCAGCAGGACATCGCCTAACTGCTGACCCACCAAATCGGGATTTATTTTTAATATTTTACTGATGGAAAAAAGCACCACGGTGTAGTCGCCGGTAAATTCCGCCTTGGTTTCGGTGACCAGGATATCCCGGGTATCGACAGCGTATTGGTATTTTTCGGCTAAAACAGTTTGAACGGCCAATTTGATGCCGGGAACAAGCTCCATGTAAATGTGAATTGTGCGCAAAAGTAGGATTTGTTGGGTATACTATCTGCAACGTTTATATTAACTTCGCGGCCGGAACTAAGAGATTTTATGCCAAAAAAGGAGATCATTTCTTTCATCGATTTTTTCTATCCGCCCTTTCGAAAGCTGACCTCTCTCCAAACATTTCGTTACGCCGTTTGCGGCGGAACCAATACGGTGTTGGATATTGTCGTTTATTTCATCAGTTACAATTACATACTGCATAAAGAGGTTTTGCATATTGTGGGTCCGATAGCATTTAAACCGCAGATCGCAGCGTTCATTATGTCGTTTATCGTCAGCTTTCCCACCGGCTATTTGCTGATGCGCCATGTTGTTTTTCCGGGCTCCGCTTTGCACGGCC
>JAYWCS010000210.1:0-5260 GCA_043780315.1 Bacteroidota bacterium
AGGGCAAGCACCGCTCTATATTTTTCGCAAAAGTAATTTTTATAATGGAACGACCAAATACCATTTATAGGCGGTAATCGGGTTTGCCGGTCGGACCAAGGTGTTATATTTGCGAATGAACCCTTCAGCGGCCAGTACCCCGATTCTGTCAGCCCGGAATATTCACAAGTATTACGGGGATTTACACGTTTTACAGGGGGTGGATATCGACATCCATGCGGGTGAGATTGTCAGCATGATCGGTCCTTCGGGTTCTGGTAAAAGCACTCTTTTGCATATCCTGGGCACCCTGGATGAGCCGGCCGAGGGTGAGATCCGCCTGAAAGACAGGGAATTACATACCCTTGGCGGGAAGGTGCTGGCGGCGTTCAGAAACCGGCATATCGGATTTGTGTTCCAGTTTCACCATCTTTTACCTGAATTTACCGCTTTAGAGAATGCCTGTATCCCCGGATGGATTGCAGGCAGAAAGAAATCGGAGGTGGAGGCCCAGGCCCGGGAACTGCTTGAAACGCTCGGTGTCGGGCATCGGATGGAAAACAAACCCTCGGCCTTATCAGGCGGTGAGCAGCAGCGCGTAGCCGTTTGCCGGGCCCTGATCAATGCCCCGGATATCATTTTTGCCGATGAGCCTACGGGAAACCTCGATTCTGCCAATGCGCGTGACCTGCATCAGCTGTTTTTCGAGCTCAGAAATAAATTCAATCAGACTTTTCTGATCGTCACCCATAACGAAGCACTCGCAGAAATGAGCGACCGGGTGGTGCGGATGAAGGATGGGAAGATTTTGTGATCAAGTGGGGAAAGCAAGGAAAGTTTGGAAGTAGGGAGATGTGGGAGGAAAGTGAGGGGGGTTGGAAAGTGTGGATGTGGGGTTCTGTAAAAAAACGCACACGAGTAGATTGATCCTATATCAGTTGATGACCGTTTTTGAAAAAAGATGTCAGATCGGAAAGTCTAGCACAAAACGGATTAACACAAGACATTTTACGATCTTCAGAATTATTTTTGAAGATTTATTTCGGGTGATTTATTTCCGGGGTTTTTTTCGGGTGATTTTTTTGGAGTTTTATGGGATATTTAATATTGACGACTTTCATCTTTTCACACCCTCACATTTTCTCACTTTGTTCGCGCTTTCCACGGAATCTCCTCGACGCCGAGCGAATGACCGATGTATCTGGCGAGAACGAAGAAATAATCACTTAGCCGGTTCAGGTATTTGATAACGAGTGGTTGATGCAACTGTTCAACGATGTCTAGTTCTACGACGATGCGTTCCGCGCGGCGGCACACCGTACGACAAATATGTGCGGTGGAAACTGTGGGATGTCCGCCAGGAAGAATAAATGATTTCATCTCCGGGAGTATCTCATTCATCCCGTCAATTTCTTTTTCCAGCAACTGAATATCGGATTCGTGGAGGTCGGGCATTTTTAGGGCGATGTCTTTGTGCGGATCGCAGGCAAGCGCCGAACCGATCGTAAAAAGCCGGTCCTGAATCTCCCGTAATATCTCACGGCCATGCATGTCCGCTATTTGATCGCTCAGCAGGCCGGTATAGGTATTTAGCTCATCCACTGTGCCATACGCGTTGATGCGGATATGACTTTTGGGAACCTTGGTTCCGCCAATCAGACTCGTCTGTCCGGCATCCCCCGTTTTCGTATAGATTTTTAAAGACATGACTTCAATAGGAATAATGGTAAAGATTGAAATTGATTCTTTTAACAATAAGCCCAGACTCAGCGCTTAAAGAGGCGCCATGGCTGGCCGTGCCCCTTCTCTTCTTTTGTCTGTTTCAATAACGCCGTCACGAAGCCGCACTACACGATGCGCGTAATTGGAAATATCTTCTTCATGCGTAACCAGCACAACCGTGTTTCCGGCTGCCTGGATGGTATTGAATATTTCCATGATTTCGATGGAAGTTTTACTATCCAGATTACCCGTTGGTTCATCAGCCAGAATAATGGAAGGATTATTGACGAGCGCCCGCGCGATGGCCACCCGCTGGCACTGTCCGCCGGAAAGTTCGTTGGGTTTATGGTGACTGCGATCTGTCAAACTCACACGCTCCAGCACTTCCATCGCCATTTCAACACGGATTTTTTTTGTGATGCCCGCATAAACCAGTGGAAGGGCCACGTTTTCGGCTGCCGTCAGTCGCGGAAGCAAATTGAATTGCTGAAAAACAAAGCCGATTTCTTTATTTCTGACTTCTGCCAGGTCATCATCCGCCATCTGGCTCACGTCCTGATTGTTCAGAATATAACTACCTTCTGTCGGGGAATCCAGACATCCGAGAATATTCATCAGCGTACTTTTGCCCGAACCGGATGGTCCCATCAGGGCCACATATTCATTCTTGAAAATATCAAGACTGATATCCTTCAACACCGGAACGGCCTGCTTTCCCATGAAATAACTTTTCACAATCCGGTCCAGATGAATAATCGCATTCGCTGTCATGATCGAAACTTATTTATCTCCGTCAGGAGTTCGCTGGATTTTTTACAACCCGCGGTACTTTAAAATACAGCTCATTCGAATCCGGAGCATTTTTTAATGCTGCGGTCCGGTCCATCGGTTTTTCCGGAATATCTTCCCGAAGCACATTGGTTTCCGCCCCCATATACAAAAGCGGCTGAACATCCTGCAGATCCAACTCATTTAGTTTTTCTACAAAGCCAATCATTTTTTGCAGATCTTTTTTGATTTCCTGCTTTCCGGCTGCGTCATATTCCAGACAGGCCAGTTTGCATAAATTATCAACGAGGGCGTCATTCACTTCCATGAAAAAGGATTCAGACAAAAATAATGGATTCAGGGAGATTTTGAGTGCCTGTTCATTATCTTCGCCTTCCCCCATGGAGAAAAATAAAGAAATTGTTTTAAGCGGTATACGCCCCACCGGTTTTCTGCACCTGGGCAACTATTTTGGGGCACTCATGAACTGGGCCCGCATGCAGGATTCATTCGAATGCTATTTTTTTATAGCGGACTGGCACAGCCTCACCACCCATGCCGATACCCATGACTTGCAGTTGAATACCCGGCGACTGGTTTCTGAACTCATTGCCGGCGGCCTCGATCCGGATCGCTGTGTGATTTTTGCCCAAAGTGATGTTCCGGAGATTCCGGAACTCTATCTCTATCTGAATATGCTGGCCTACAAAGGGGAACTGGAAAAAACAGTCACTTTCAAAGAAAAAGTACGTCAGCAACCCGAAAATATCAATGCGGGGTTACTCACTTATCCGGTCCTGCAGGCCGCTGATATCCTTATTCACCGGGCGCACTATGTGCCCGTAGGAAAAGATCAGGAGCAGCATGTGGAAATGACCCGGAATTTTGCAGAACGCTTCAACCATCGATATGGTGAAGTGTTTCCCGTTCCCAAAGCCTTCAGTTATTCCGACGATCTCATAAAAATAATGAGTCTGGATGGAAGTGGAAAAATGAGTAAGAGCGAACAGCAGATGAATACCATTTATCTCAATGATGAAGATGAACTCATCATCAAAAAAATCATGAAGGCAAAAACGGATCAGGGTCCTACAGAATCCAATAGCGAAAAGCCGGATTATATAAAAGGTATTTTCACCCTGCTTTCACTAGTGAGTCAGCCGGAAACACTGGCAAAATTTGAGGATGATTTTAACCGTTGCCGGATTCGGTATGGTGACTTGAAAAAACAGCTCGCTGCGGATATGATTCAGTTCATCTCACCCATTCGGGAAAAGGCGCGTGATTTGCAGACGAATCCGGTGAAGATTGATGAGATCCTGGCAGCCGGTGCAGTGAAAGCGAGGAAGAGTGCGGCGGCGACCCTTTTAGAAGTTCGTAAAGCAGTTGGTTTTAAATAAAGCGGAGGCGCTGGATTCTTTTTATATTTCGCTCATAAGATTTTACATTTAGGAATGGCAAAAACGAAGAAACCCAAACATATCGCGGTGGCTGGTAATATTGGTGCCGGGAAAACGACCCTCACCGAATTGCTCAGCAAACACTATAAGTGGATCCCGCAGTTTGAAGATGTTGATCATAATCCTTACCTCAATGATTTTTATGACGACATGCCACGCTGGAGTTTTAACCTGCAGATATTTTTTCTGAATGGCAGATTGAACCAACTGTTGGAAATTTACAGTGGTACCGAAACCGTTATTCAGGACCGGACGATTTATGAAGATGCTCATATTTTTGCGCCCAATCTGCACGATATGGGGTTGATGAGCAAAAGAGATTATAATAATTATTTCCAGTTTTTTCAGACCTTGAAAAGAATGGTGCAACCGCCCGACCTGCTGATTTATTTGCAGGCATCAGTACCGACACTGGTGGGGCAAATCCAAAAACGCGGTCGGGAATACGAAGAAAATATCCGCCTCGATTATTTAAAAAGATTGAATGACCTGTATAATAAATGGATCGACGGATATAAAGAAGGCGGTCTCCTGGTGATTGATGTGGACAAAAATAAGTTCCCCGAAAACGAGGAGCATCTCGGAGAAATTATTACGCGCATCGATGCGCAATTATATGGATTGTTTTAGAAAAACAAACCTTATTTAAAAGTAAAAAGCCCCTTTTAAAAAAGGAGCTTTTTATAGCAAACAACGTTAGAGGTCGATAGCAGTCGAACAATTGGCTGCCAAGATGACGAAAATATTTTTAAAATAACAAATTTTTGTTAAGTTTTTTTTGATTTCAGTGCCGGGACCGCCTTTTTAGGCCTAAAAACGCTGGTTTGGCCTATCCAGCCTACTTTTAAGTATGAAATACCTGCCGTTAAACCCATTGATTTTCACCCAAAACCGCCAGCGTTTTCAAAAGCAGATACTGCCCTCATCGATCGCCATTTTTGTCAGTAATGATGAAATTCCTTCCAACGGTGATGCACTCTATCCGTTCAAACAAAACAGCGATCTCTACTGGCTCACCGGCATCGGTCAGGAAGATACGATGCTGGTTTTATTTCCAGATCATCCAGACCCAAAATATAGAGAAGTACTGATCCTTGTTCGTCCCAATGAAATGAAAGAAAAATGGGATGGCAAAAGGTTACGTGCCGGGGATGGGAGAAATATTTCAGGAATCGAAACCGTTGTATGGCTGGATAACAGCGTTGCATTGCTGCAGGTGTGGATTCATCTGGCTAAAAATATTTACCTCGGTTCGAATGAGAACGATCGAAAAGGAAATCTGTTACCAACACGTGAATATCGTTTCATTGATGAAGCAAAAAAACTATATC
>JAYWCS010000211.1:0-14842 GCA_043780315.1 Bacteroidota bacterium
TCTTTAAAGGAAGGAGCGGCAGATTTTGTAGTGAAACCGTGGCACAATGAAAAGCTCACCAGCGCCATCCGCGAAATTTTACAAACGAAAGACGACAGCGCGGGTGTAAAATCCAACGAACCAACGGCCGGGCAGGGTAGAACACCTTTTATCGGGCAGTCCGTTGCGATCAAAGACATTCTGAGCAAGGTGGAAAAAATAGCTCCCACCGAGGCCAATATTTTGATTCTGGGTGAAAATGGAACGGGTAAGGATCTCATGGCGCGCATGATTCACGACAGATCCGGCCGGTCGGGCAAACAGTTTGTCAAAGTGGATGTTGGTGCACTCACCGAAACATTATTCGAGAGCGAGTTATTCGGTCATAAAAAAGGAGCCTTCACCGATGCGCGGGATGATCGTACCTGAAGATTTGAAATGGCCTCCGGGGGAACTTTGTTTCTGGATGAAATCGGGAATATCACTCTCCAGCAACAGGCCAAACTTTTATCGGTGATACAAAACCGACAGGTATCCCGACTCGGTTCGAATCTGCTGACGCCGGTCGACATCCGGCTGATCTGCGCCACGAATTTACCTTTGTCGGAGCTCGCCAATGAAACACGTTTCCGGAAGGATCTGGTTTACCGAATCAATACGGTAGAGATCACCATGCCCCCGTTGCGGAAACGACCCGATGATATCGCCCCACTCGCAAAGGAATTCGCCCAGCTCTATGCCGGTAAATATCTGAAACGTTCGCTGGAGCTGGATCAGAAAGCCATCGAAAAACTGAAGGCCTATCATTTCCCCGGCAACGTACGCGAATTGCAATACAGTATTGAAAGAGCGGTGATCATGAGTGAGGGAGATGAAATCCGGGCGGAAGATATTATTTTCTCCCCATTGGAAACGGCGAAGGAGATGGATGAAACCGAATCGAACGATTTTACATTAAGTACGATGGAGAAAAACACTATACTGAAAGTGATCGAAAAACACAAGGGCAATATTTCCCGCGCGGCCCGCGAGCTCGGACTTACCCGCACGGCCCTTTACCGGCGGCTGAGCAAATATGATATTTAGAAAACCACCGGCACAGATAAATCAACCACATGTTTAAAAGATTTGAACTGCGCATACTCATCCGCGTGATACTCCTGTTTTTGGTGTTATGTCTTTGTGCGGTCACCGTGGTGCGGGCCCAATATATATATCTGATCATCCTCGTGCCAGTAGTTGTCAGCCAGTTGATGGATTTTTACCGCTTCTTTCGTAAAACACAGGATGAAATGGATCAGTTTGTCGAATCTATTCATTACCGCGATTTTTCGCGGCATTTTGATGTGAATCATGCGCCCGTTGAATTGAAAAGCATACGTAAAGGATTCAACGATATCAACAGCACCATTAAGGTCATCAGCCGCGAAAAAGAAACGCAGTATCTCTATCTCCAAAAAATTCTTGAGCTGGTGGAAACCGGGATTCTCTCCTACGAATTGGAGAGCGGGCAGGTGGTCTGGATGAATGATTCGCTGAAGAAAATTCTTGGCATTCCGTATCTGAAGTCACTCGAGTCGCTGAAGAAAAGAGACGCCTATCTTTTTCGGGAGATCGTACAGTTGCAGCCAGGCGCGGGAAAAATAATTTCAATATCGAAAGATAATGGTATCGTAAAAGTGCTGGCGTCGACGACGGCGTTTCAAACCGATCATAAGACCTACAAACTGGCGGTATTTCAGAATGTGAATGAGGCGCTGGATGAAACAGAGGCCAAAGCATGGCAGAAACTACTCAGTGTGATGACCCACGAGATCATGAATTCGGTGGCGCCGATTTCTTCCCTGGCCGACACGATGCTGGATCGTTTACAAAAGGCCCGGTCATTTATGCTGGAACAACCGGCAGCGGTGGAAGATCTGGAGCTGGGAATCGAAACCATCCGGCGACGAAGTGAAGGGCTGCTGAAATTTGCTGAAACTTATCGGAATCTGAATAAGATTATTTCACCCACTGTAAAAAAGGTTTACCTGCGGGACATGTTCGAGAATCTGCATCGGTTGATGCTACCCACGCTGCAGCAGAAAAAAGTGGAGTTGGAAATCATATTGCAGAATCCGGACCTTTCCTATGAACTCGATTCTACGCTCATTGAGCAGGTGTTGATTAATCTTCTGGTGAATGCTATGGAAGCAGTAAAGGAAAGACCAAGTCCCCGGATCCAGTTATCGGCCTATGCTGCCGGGAATAATAAGATCAATATCAAAGTGGCCGACAACGGCTGCGGCATCCCGGCCTCGCTGATGGACCGGATCTTTATTCCTTTTTTCAGTACGCGAAAAAACGGGAGCGGTATCGGGCTCAGCCTATGCCAGCAGATTCTGCTTCTCCACAAGGGCAGTATTCAGGTGCAATCGGTGGAAAATGAAGGATCTGCCTTTACCTTGCATCTTTAAAAATAAATACCCGGAGTTTAGTCGTCAACCCCCGCGAACATGAATAAGACACTCAGGATCGGCATCACCGACTGCGGCAAATTTGAGAACTACCGGCGTTGGATAACTGATACAGTGGGTATGGAAGTCATTAAACTGAGCCGTCATCTTCAAAATGCCAGCGAGGTGTCGGCCTGTGACGGCGTTTTATTCAGTGGCGGAGAGGATGTGGACCCCAAACTATATGGTAAACCGCAATATGCGGCGGAATTCGCACTGACTGATGTCATTCCAGCGCGCGATCGGTTTGAATATGAAGTGATCCGGCTGGCGCTTGCCGGCAAAAAACCGATTTTGGGTATTTGCCGCGGTTTGCAACTCCTCAATGTCTTTCTGGGCGGTACGCTGGTGCCCGACATTCCCAGCCGGCTTCATTCCGTTGCGCATAGTAAGATCGGGGGGGTGGATCAGCTTCATCCTATTCAGGTGCTGAATGGATCCCAACTGTATCAAATCACTGAAACGCCCGGAGGCACCGTCAATTCCGCCCACCACCAGAGCGCCGACCAGATCGCGCCTGCCTTACAAATCACGGCTTACAGTGATTCGGATATTGTTGAGTCCCTGGAATGGAAAGAACCCGCTAATAAAAACTGGCTGCAGTTGGTTCAGTGGCACCCCGAACGGATGCCGGATCTTCAATCCCCCTTCTCAGCGCGGTTAAAAACTGCCTTTTTGAAAGTCAGCGGCGGGTAAGAATCGGGTTCCACCCGTGAACGATGATCGGGAAAGAGGTCGAAAAAAAACTGCCGGTGTAAAATAGTAGAAAAATGTAGATAAAAATAGGTTGGGTTCGCTTGGAATTCATTTGAGAATCTTATTTTTGTTCAATCGATATCTTCTTAATTACCACTGTTCTCAGAATCCCATCCACTTAAAAGCCGCCCGAGATCCCCCCGAGAAAACAGCTCCAATTCTTTTGTATTCCTTCTATTTCAAAATCGTCTCAGAAAGATTTTCTGTGTTAAACCGATGTATTAAATAGATGAACCGACTAATTAAGAGATTATGAAAAAATTTTACATTTCGATTTTCACAGTTGTTTTTCTTCTTTCTTTCTTCGTATCGAAGGCGGTCACGTATAATTCCATATTGACCAATCCGACGAATTTAACATTGGACGATCCCGCATTCTGGCAGGGCGGCGTTTCACCCCTCAATCCCTGCGTCAACTGTATCATAAATGTGAACACATCGGTTACCGTGGCCAGACAGGGCGGAAGTACGTTTCCTCCGGATAATGCAGGTCCCTACATTAATCATATAACGTTAGATAACTCCGTGCTGAGAATCAATGGGAGTGCTACTGCGGTTTCGATTAATTCCTATGTTTCGCTGAAAAACGGATCACAGGTTCTTGTGGGTACCGATCCTGCCTATGCGGTTACGCTGACATTAAATGATCAGGCAGATATGGACGCGTCTTCGAGCTTTCAGTTGGGCAATATTAATTGCTCGCTGGATGTGAACAATGCGATTGGCCTCACGCCATTGCTAGGACCTTATGATGATTTTGCAAATCCCGGAAATCCCATTGCAGGCGTTTATGGAATTTTACCTGCACCTCAAGGGAGTGTTTCCTACTGTTTTGTGTTAACTATAGAAGGTTCGGGAACGGCAGCGAATCAGTATAATACAACGTATAATTTAAATTGTTCCCTGACTCCGCCAGGAACTCCGAATGTATGTACCAATGGAATCGTATATGGACCGGCTTTAACCGCTGTTAATGCAAATCCAAGCTTAGGTGTCAATTTCATACAGAGCACCACCCTTCCGGTGGTGCTGGTACAATTTCTCGCGACGAAGACAGACGATGGCAGTGTGAAAGTAAGCTGGGCGACTTCTCAGGAAACAAACTCCGGATACTTTGATGTGGAAAGAAGCGGAAGCCAGACGGGCGGATGGATTAAAATCGGAACCATACAGGCCAAAGGAAATTCTTCCATTACCAGCAATTATTCCCTGATCGATCATTCCCCGTTGGATGGCACCGGCTTTTATCGTTTGAAAATGGTTGATCTGGACGCCAAATTTGTTTACAGTAAAACAGTTTCCGTATCAACGCTTAAAAATAATCTTCCGTTGGTTGTTTACAGCAATCCGTTCACCGATCAGGTGCGTTTAAAAGTGAATGTGGGGCGTGCTCAAAATTTAACCATGTCGCTGACAGATATGTTGGGCAGAACATTTATCAACCAGAACTATCAGGCAAAATCCGGCGATAACTACGTCAACCTGCTTCCAAATGTTGGCGGCAGCGGAATGTACATTCTGCATATCCATGGCGATACATACGATCAGACCGTTAAACTCGAAAAGCAATAAAATAACCTGATAATCACGTGATCTCTGCATGCCGCTGTTTGGAGGACAAGAAAACCTCTGACAGCGGCATTGCTCTTTTAAATCATACCCCGCTCTATGGCGAATAAACCCAAAGCACTGATTTTTGATCTGAACGGCACGATGATCGATGATATGGCGTATCACATCAGGGCATGGACGGATATTTTGAATAACGATCTGCAGGCCGGCCTTACCCATGCCCAGGTGAAGAGTCAGATGTATGGTAAAAATTCAGAACTGCTGATCCGTGTTTTTGGAAAGGGCCGGTTCACCGGAGATGAAATGCAGCATTGGTCGATCGAAAAAGAAAAAAGATATCAGCAGGCATTTTTGCCCCATCTGAAACTGATCGGCGGATTGGATGTTTTCCTGAAAAAAGCATTTGAAAAAAATATTCCGATGGCCATCGGTTCTGCCGCCATTCCTTTCAACATTGATTTTATTTTGGATCACCTGGATCTCCGAAAATATTTTAAAGCGATTGTGAGTGCGGAAGATGTTACGATCAGCAAACCGCATCCGGAAACTTTTTTAAAGGCAGCAGCCCAATTAAAGATATCTCCGGATGACTGCATCGTATTTGAAGATGCACCGAAAGGCTTGGAAGCATCCATTCGCGCCGGTATTCCCTGCATTGTTTTAACCACCCTGCACGAACGAAATGAATTTCAACCCGACCCGCATATCTTGACTTTCATTAAAGACTATACGGATCCCTTTATTCTCTCTTTATTGTGAAAAGCGTCTTTTCAGGAAAAAAAATCCCAAAAAAGGAATAAAAACCTCTTGTGCCGGTTTGCAAATCATTCATTTTCAGTGTCTCCGCGTTTGGTATGGGGATTGAATTTGTTGCTGAAACTGACAAACATGATACAGGAGATGCCCGTTACGTTTTTAAGGGAAAAAGTTCAGGAATTGGAAAATGCTTTGTTTATGTCTGAATCCAATGCATTGGTGAATTTATCAACGCATGTCGTGCGGATTTCAGAAGTAGATGAGGAAGGAAATATCTGGTTTATTATTCCGAAACCCACGCAGGTAATCGAATCGTTTTCAAAAGAGATGCCGGCGAAACTTGACTTCTTTAAAAAAGGTTCCCCATTCTTTTTGAAAATTTCCGGTGTCGCAACCATTATATGGTCTGCCAGCGAAATGAAAGACCTGAATCTTACCAGGCAATTTTCAGGTTCATTCGAAAAAGACAATGTGGTCGCAGTAAAAGTAAAGGTTGAACTATCAGAATATATAGTGAAGGCATCTAAACCGGCTTCGAATCCATTAAAACATGTCGGAAGCCAGATGTTTAACTGGTTGTTGAATTCCCTTTTTAACGCTTAACCCCCTAAGCCAAAAGCGGAAGGTATAAAGCTCAACGCTCAATGCCTAAGGCTTTTCATGGCCGGTGATTTCATATCATCGGCCATTTTTTATTTATAATGCCCCCGCCAATCACATCATTGCCTTCGTAGAAAACGGCGCTTTGTCCGGGAGCAATGCTCTTCACCGGCTCATGAAACTGAACCCGCAGCTGATTGCCTTCGGTATAAATATTACTGAAACTTCCTTTATCCTTATAGCGGATTTTCGTAAGAGCTTCCATTCCTTCGGGAATTATTTCGTATTTCTGGACATTTAGTCCGGACACGATCAACGATTCGCCTGCCAGGTCTTTTTCTTCCCCCAGGACTACGGTATTCGTATCCGGGTCAATGGAAGTGACATATACCGGTTTGCCGAAAGTGACATCGAGACCCTTGCGCTGGCCGATGGTATAAAATGGATATCCGCGGTGTTTGCCGATGATATTTCCTTCTATATCTACAAAAGAGCCGCCTTCTACAGTGGATTCCAGCGTGGGTATTTTATTCTTTAAAAATCCCCGGTAATCATTATCAGGAACAAAACAGATCTCATAACTCTCACTTTTATTGGCCAGCTCGGGATAACCATAGTCCAGGGCCATCTGCCGGATTTCGGGTTTGCGGTATTTCCCTAAGGGCAGCATCGTGCGGCTGAGCAGGTCCTGCGGCAGGCCCCAAAGCACATAACTCTGGTCTTTTTGTTCGTCCACGCCCTTGCTTAGAAAGAATCGTCCGTTTCCGTGCTGATGGATGAAAGCGTAGTGGCCGGTGGCGATGAATTCGCAATCCAGGGCGTCGGCTCTTTTCAGCAGGGCACGCCATTTAATATGTGTATTACACATTACGCAGGGATTGGGGGTGCGGCCAGCCAGATATTCCGTTACAAAATTGTCGATGACGGCCGTTCCGAATTCATCCCGGATATCCAGCACCAGATGCGGGAAACCGTGTTCCACGGCGGCTGTACGGGCATCATTGAAGCTGTCCAGGTTGCAGCAGCCGGTCTCTTTTTTCGAAGAACCGGCACTGGCATAGTCCCAGGTTTTCATGGTAATTCCAATCACTTCATATCCTTGGTCCTGCAGCATCAGGGCGGTGATGGTACTGTCGATACCTCCGCTCATGGCCACCAGCACTTTACCTTTTCTGCTCATAAGTGCAAAGATACTTATTCCCGGAAAATAGTATTTTATTGGCTCCCCAAAACCTGTAAATTGCTTTATAAACAATTTTAAGTACGCAGCTAAATTTTAAGTTATGATCAAAATGCAAGTCATCGGAAACCTTGGAAAGGATTGCGTGACAAACCTCGTGAACGGTAAAAATGTGATCAATTTCAATGTCGCGCATACGGAGAAATTCCGTGACGCACAGGGAAACCAGAAGGAAAAAACAGTGTGGGTGGATTGTGCGTATTGGACAGACAGAACCGCGATCGCTCCCTATCTGAAAAAAGGAACGCAGGTATATGCTGAAGGTACCCCGGATCTGCGCACCTATCAGAAAACAGACGGCACGCAGGGTGTTTCGTTGACCCTTCGTGTGTTGAGTGTTCAATTACTGGGCACCCGCGCCAGCAATGAGGGCGGTGGCAGTGATGGATATAATGCAGGTTCGGCAGCCAGCCTGTCGGGTGTTCCTGCAGGCGGAGATATGACCGCACCGGTGGACGACTTGCCTTTCTAAAGTATTCTGATAAAAAAATGCTCTTGTGAAAACGGGAGCATTTTTTTTATTTAACCTATCTTCCTTTTTCATTTTTAAAAAATGCCAGATGAAAAAATATTCTTCCCGTCGTCATTTTATACAACAGATGAGTGGAACCGCGCTGGCGTTGGCAGCCGCAAATTCGGGCCTGGCTTCTGCCGGCCAATGGCAGAACCGGGTGGATGGGTATTCGAAAAAAATAGGCCCCAATGATAAAATCCGGGTGGGCAGTATTGGCATGGGCATCATGGGCATTAACGATGCCAACACTGCATTGAAAGTGCCGGGGGTAGAACTCGTTGCCGTGGCAGATTTATATTCCGGCAGGCGGGAACGATCGAAAGAATTATACGGAAAAAATATTCAGACCACGGCCGACTATCGCGAAATTATTCAGCGTAAGGATATCGACGCCGTGATTATCGCGACGGCCGATTTCTGGCATGCACGCATTTCGATGGAAGCGTTGAATGCCGGCAAAGCCGTGTATTGCGAAAAGCCGATGGTACGTGAAATCAAGGAGGGACTGCCCGTGATCGAGGCTTGGCAGAAAAGTAAAAAAACGATGCAGATCGGCAGCCAGCGCGTGAGCAGCCTGGCGGTCATCAAAGCCGGAGAAGCCATTCGGGGCGGCGCCATTGGACAGTTATCGATGATCACGGCAAATTTTGACCGTCAAAGTGCGCTCGGTGCCTGGGAATATACCATGCCCACGGATGCCTCGGCGTTGACAGTCGACTGGAAACGATATATCTCCGGCATGAAGGATGAACCCTACGATCCAAAAAAGTTTTTCTGGTGGAGAAATTACCGGGTATTCGGAACCGGCGTCGCGGGAGATCTTTTTGTTCATCTGGTGTCGGGTATTAATGTGATTATGGATTCGAAAGGACCGGAGAAAATTTATGCTTCCGGACAAACCTGTTATTGGAAAGACGGCCGTGATGTTCCCGATGTGATGGCAGGCGTGATGCAATATCCAAAAACAGCTGAACATCCGGAATTTCAGGTCATGCTGCGGGTGGATTTCATCAGTGGAAACAGTGAGTCGGGCGGCACGCAATTTATTGGTTCGGAAGGAGTGCTTACACTGGATGGCAATGGATATACGATTCGTCATCACAAGATGGCCAAGGCACCTGGCATCGGCGGCTGGGATGCATTCGAAACGTATCCGAAAAAAATGCAGGAAGAGATGATGAAGGCCTACAATGAAAAATGGCCGGCAGCTGATCAGCAGGATATCACTGCACCCGATACCGTATTCAATGCACCGGAGAACTATGATGAACACCTCGAACATTTCGGACATTTTTTTGATGGAGTCCGGAATGGTACGCCCGTAGTAGAAGATCCCATTTTCGGTTTCAGGGCGGCAGCTCCCTGTCTGGCGGCCAATCAAAGTTATTTTGAAAATAAAATTATTCACTGGGATCCGGTGAATATGAAAATCATACACCCCTTATAATCCGGCATGGAAAGAAATTTTGATTACGCATCTCTCTGGCGTTTTACAAAAGATGTTTTTACAAGTATTGGATGCAGCGACGAGGATGCCCCGCTGGCGGCCACGGGTTTATTAAGAGCGGACCTGCGCGGTATCGACTCTCATGGCATTGCGCGTTTATCGGGATATGTTCGGTTATGGGAAGCCGGTCGCGCCAATACACAACCTAATCTGCAGATCGTTCACGAAACACCGTCTACCGCGGTGGTGGACGGGGACCGTGGATTGGGTCTCGTAGTGGCTCCCTTTGCGATGGATCTGGCGATCTGCAAAGCAAAAAACGTGGGTACGGGCTGGGTAGCCGTTCGGAATTCAAATCATTTTGGTATCGCGGCACAGCATGCGTTAAAGGCCCTGGAAGAAGATATGATCGGAATGGTGATGACCAATGCCAGCGCCTTGGTGGCGCCCACTTTTTCAGCTGAACGGCTGTTGGGCACCAATCCCATCTGCGTAGCGATTCCTGCCGGCGACCAGCCGCCCTTTGTAGCTGATCTGGCAACCACCACGGCAGCTAACGGAAAGCTCGAAATACTTCAACGGAAAAACACCAAAGCGCCTCCTGGCTGGATACAGGATAAGGACGGCAGCAGTTCTACCAATCCCCATGAATTAAAAACCGGCGGGGCCTTATTGCCGCTGGGTGGTGACCGCGAACATGGCAGTCATAAAGGATATGCACTGGGTGCGATTGTCGATATATTTTCCGGTGTGCTCAGCGGAGCCAACTACGGCCCCTGGGTGCCTCCTTTTCCGGCCTATGTGCCGATGCCCGACAATATGCCGGGGCTGGGTATTGGTCATTTTTTCGGCGCCATGCGGATCGACGCCTTTCGACCGGGTGCGGAATTCAAAAAAGACATGGATCAGTGGTTAAGACGGTTTCGGGAGGCAAAACCCGCCCGGGGATTTGACCGGGTGCTCGTGCCCGGTGACCCTGAAAGAATCATGGAAGCCGTTCGTCTGAAAGAAGGTATACCCTTAATGCAAGCAGTTGTAGAAGACCTGCAAAACTTAGCTGAAAAGTTCAAAATTCTCCCCGCCTGATAATACCTATTATTTTCGATAAAGGCAATAATTCCGCCTTGATCTAAGTTAATATACTTAGTTCAGAAAGAAAATCCAATATAGGAACGACATTCCAAAATCGGGAAAAATCTTTTACCGCATAAAAGGTTAATCCATTCAGAATCAGGGTTTTTGTAATTGGTATGCCAATTGAAATCCAATAGATGTCAAAAACCGAATCTATGAAGAAACTTTACATCTGTACTGTACAATCTGACAGTACTTTAATAAACCAAACCGGCGCTGAATCGGTTGCCGGTTCGATAGCCAAGTTTGTGCGATTGCGTTTAAATCTGGCTCTCACTATTTCCATTATACTCCTTTTCCTGTCATTTGCTGGTCAGGCGCAGAATTGCCCTACATCCGGTACGAGTCTGATGGTGACGAATGAAAATACATATTACCCCGGTAAACAGGCAACGGTCGCAGCAGGTGCTACCTCTATTACCGTCGGAGCAGTTACGTCAGGTTACGGTACGACAGCGATTGCTACGGGCGATATCGTTTTAATAATTCAAATGCAGGGTGCCACGTTAACCATCCCGGCAACGGCCTCGAGCTCTTTTTATGGAGCGAATGTGAGCGGACAAGGATATGGTTTTATGGCGGCCAATATTTCTGCCGGACTGATGGAATTTGCGGTTGCATCCAATGCCGTTCCGCTGGCAGGGGGTACTTTAAATATCGCCTCCGGACTGACGAACGCCTATAGTTATGCAGCTTACGGAACAAACGGTCAATATACTTACCAGATCATCCGGGTATCCACTCATTATAATATTCAATTGAATACGTCGACTATTACAACGCCTACCTGGAATGGCTCAATCGGTGGCGTATCCGTGTTTAGTGCAGTGAATCAGTTTGATTTCAATGGAAAAACGATATCGGCCCAGGCGACTGGTTTTCGCGGCGGCGGCGGTAGAATATTAAACGGACAGTCCGGGTTGAACAAAAACGATTTTTACGGTCCGTCTACTAATAACGCCCATGGTAGCAAGGGTGAAGGTGCAGCCGGTACGCCGCGTTACATGAATTATAATAATGTGTTGCTGGATAACGTAGCGGAAGGTTACCCAGGTGGTAGCAGTGCCCGTGGAGCACCTGGTAACGCCGGTGGCGGTGCATCTGATAGTGACCCTACTTCCAATGACCAGAATGCCGGTGGTGGTGGCGGTGGAAACGGTGGTTATGGTGGTTTAGGTGGTAATGGTTGGTATTCTTATGGAGCAACTGGCGGACGTGGTGGTACACCCCTCGTATCTTTCGCTCCCTACACAACTTATTATAGTCCGGCTCGCCTGATCATGGGCGGCGGCGGCGGTGCAGGTACAACGAATAATGGTTCCGGACTTCCCGGTGGCGGCTTAGCCAGCAGTGGTTCTGCCGGTGGTGGACTGGTTATCATCAATGCGAACTTAATTATTGGAACGGGTACGATCAATGCATCGGCCGGACCATCAAATAATACAACTACGATAGATGGATCAGGTGGCGGCGGCGCGGGTGGAAGTATCCTGATATATGCTAACAGCGGACAATCAGGCGTAACAGCCATTGCAAATGGAGGAAATGGATCCAGTAATAACCCGGCCGGACTAAGTGCTTCACAGCATGGTCCTGGCGGTGGCGGTGGCGGTGGAATGATATTCTCGAATCTCTCCCTGAATGGTGCTTCTACGGTTACCCAAGGTACCGCAGGGATCAGTATCGGAACTTCCGCAACCAGTAGTTATGGTGCGATCGACGGATCGGTCGGTATTCTGACGCAGACTTTTCCTTTCGCGCAGTTGCCTCCCAAGATGCAAATCTGTCAATCGATTGTGCTGCCAGTTACACTCCTGAGTTTCAGCGCCAGTTATGAATCAGCGAACAATGTAAAAGTAGCCTGGACAACGACCGACGAAGTAAACGCCGATTATTTCGAAGCGGAAAGAAGTTCAAATGGAATGGATTTCAGCAGTATCGGACAGGTAAGCGTAAGCAATTCTTTAAACCCGATACATTCTTATACACTCAACGACCAGCTTGCAAATGTCAACAGCGATATCGTTTATTATCGCCTGCGCATTGTTGATCTGTCTGGTAAGTTCACATATAGTAAAGTGGTTCCGGTTAAACTGGGTCAGCCTGAAAATGTCATCTCGGTTTATCCGAATCCGGTGGATAGTTATACCATCCTGAATATCTATTCTGATAAAACAGCCAGTGGAGCTCTCCGGGTCATTGATAATTCCGGAAAACAGATTACAACTAAAACTTTCAACGCATCAAACGGGAATAACCGTATTGTCATCGACCAACTGGGATACCTTCCGAAGGGAATGTATGTACTGCAGGTGATGTTTGATAATAAACTCTATAACCAAAAGATCATCAAAAGATAGAACAAACTTCATAACAGAACGCCACTGCGGTTAAAAACCACGGTGGCGTTTTCATTTGTATATTTGCGATCCCAAAAATGGTTCGTATGAAAGTGATGAAATTCGGAGGCACTTCCGTTGGAAAACCGGAACGTATGCATGATGTCGCAAAACTCATTATCGCCGATCCGGAGAAAAAAATAGTCGTTTTAAGTGCCCTGAGTGGCACCACCAACGCGCTGGTGGAAATTGGTCAGTCTGCCGAACATTTTGAAAGAGAAAAAGCAGGCACGCAGATCAGTAAACTCCGTAGCCATTACCAGGATTTTATCGGGGAGTTACTCCAAACGCCGTCCGCCCGGGATAAAGCACTGTCGATTATTACCGAACACTTTGAATTTTTAAGTATTATTCTGAAGATCTCCTTTAGCGAGGCGCTCAACAAGGATATACTTGCCCAGGGCGAATTGCTTTCCACTAAACTATTCAGTGTTTACCTGGAAGAAAAGTGCATTCCACATATTCTTTTACCAGCGCTGGAATTTATGCGCATCGATGCAGAAGATGAACCGCAGCTGGATCAGATCCGCATTCGTTTACATGAAATGTTAGCAAAATATCCCGATCACAATCTGTTCGTTACCCAGGGATATATATGCCGCAATGCCAAAGGGGAAGTTGATAATTTGAAAAGAGGCGGCAGCGATTATACCGCCTCGCTGGTAGCGGCCGCTATTCCGGCTACTGTTTGTGAAATCTGGACAGACATCGATGGCATGCACAACAACGATCCGCGGATCGTCAAAAAAACCGTTCCGATTGATCAACTTAGTTTTGATGAAGCCGCCGAGCTGGCGTATTTCGGCGCGAAAATTTTACATCCGACCTGTATCTGGCCCACACAACAACAAAATGTTCCGGTGAAACTGCTGAACACCATGCAGCCTTCGGCAGCGGGCACCGTGATTCAAAAAACAACTTCTACCAAAGGCATCAAAGCCATTGCAGCGAAGGACGGCATCATTGCGATTAATATTAAAAGCAGCCGTATGTTGCTGGCCTATGGATTTCTTCGAAAAATATTTGAGGTATTTGAGAAATATAAGACACCCATCGATATGGTAACAACTTCGGAGGTCGCGGTTTCTGTCACCATTGATAATGGCGTCCATCTGCTGCAGATTCTGCGTGAGCTCGAACCTTTTGGCAGCACGGAAGTGGAACATGATCAAACCATCGTATCCATTGTCGGCAATGAAATTGTGGAAACCAAAGATGTATTACAAAAACTTTTTGAAGGGTTATCGGCTATACCCGTGCGGATGGTAAGTTATGGCGGAAGTAAACACAATGTATCGGTGCTGATCCCGTCCTCTTATAAAAATATCACGCTGCAGAAGCTGAATATGAAATTATTTGGGTTGGAGTAGAATTTAAGTGTACACATCATGGATGCAACAGCAGGTCTTCCAGCCGCTGGTCGCGATTGTAAATATCCTTCCGGAAATTTAACTTGCCGTTTTTGTCTACCCACGCCGTCATATAACCGATCAATACCGGCACCGGTTTTTTCAGCGTCACATATTTTTCTTTTCCGGCTGTCATGGCGGCCTGGATCTTATCTTCATTCCATGAGGGATCCTGCTTTAATAAATACACCGCCAGTTTTTTTGGTTCTGCTAACCGGATACAGCCATGACTAAATGCGCGCGTCGGGGAACTGAACAAACTTTTCGCCGGCGAATCGTGCAGGTAAATATTGTAAGAATTGGGAAATAAAAATTTCACGAGACCCAGTGAATTTTTGGGACCGGGTTTCTGCCGGATGGTATTTCCATTCCATTCCATATTGTTTCTTTTCAGGTATCCTGGATTTTTTGCGATGGCCGGAAGAATTTCCTTTTTCATAATAGAAACCGGTACGTTCCAATACGGACTGAATACAATGTATTTGATATCTCCGTTGAAAATGACCGTTTGATGCAGGTCTTTTCCAACCACCACATTCAT
>JAYWCS010000212.1:0-7421 GCA_043780315.1 Bacteroidota bacterium
GGTCATCGATTGTTTCCGGGCGATCACCCGGGCCACAATCGAATCTGCCGACGTACCGGGTTCCCAATCCAGCGGATCGATCGACTCGCCAATATCTAAATAATTTTTCTGACGTGCGATCGCCACCGGAATTAACTCTTCCGCTTTCACCGGTTCGAAATCTGCATTAAAAGGCGCCCTGAATAAAATGGTTGAATGGCCGGTAATGGCCTCGATCAGCAGGCGCGTGGCATCCATTTCAATAATAGCACGCTTCCGGCTCACTTTGGAAATGTCGGGATGCGTAAACGTATGGTTGCCGATTTCATGGCCCTCACGGTAAATTCTTTTCACGAGGGGAATATTATTTTCTGCATTGATACCTACGAGAAAAAAAGCAGCCGGTACATTCTCCCTGCTGAGGATATCGAGTATCTGCGGAGTATATACCGGATCCGGACCATCATCGAATGTCAGCACCAGTTTTTTCTTATCCTTCGTTCCATATTTTCTTGCTACCCATTTAGAAGGAAGGGTATCATACGACTCTTCCGAAATCAGAAATTCCGTGGTGTCCATTTCCGGTGTGATTTTACCACTGGAAGGACCGCCAATTACATCCAGCACCTCGCCTTCCCCGCTGTAGGCAGGCGCTTCATCGGTAATCATGGTTTTGACTGTGCTGAATAAATGAAAATCAAAATTCTTCAGGCTATCCTTACTCATATCATGATCATAAAAATCCCAAATGCGGGTATCTTCATTTCCCAATCGCCAAAGAGCCACCCCGGCCAAATCGGATTCTTCTGCAAATCGCATGGTATTGAACGTGGTGGCCGCATCGGTAAACTGAACCCGGTGCGGTGTCCCATCGTCACCGTCGTAGGTGAAATGCAGGTTGTAAGAATCATTATCAAAAATAATTTTGCCTGCGTAACTGCGTGCCAGCGTCAGCGCTTCCTGATAACTGATGGGAACCACAGATACCACTTTTTCATTGTCGTCTAATTTCCAGTCATATCCAAAACCTGCGACTGCCAGAATGAGTTTGTCTGAGGGTATTTTTTTTATAGCATCATCCACCGCTCCCTCGATCCATTTCTGATGGGAGATCGGTCCGGGCCCGGTGCCGTCGGAGAACTGATCGTAGGCCATCAGAATGATATAGTCATTGTAATTAGACAGTTCTTCAAAATTATAATCCATGTTGAAAGGGATAATATCCTGCGAAACCAGCAGGCCCTTTGCATGCATTTTTTCATACAACGATTTCTGAAATTGCACCAGTACTTCATTCTTTTGTTCCTGCAGATCTTCAAAGTCAATATTGACTCCGTCCAGTTTATATAATTCCAGGTATTTGATGATGTCATTAATCAGGCGATCTCTTTTGACCGGATTGTTTAATATCCGGTGCACGATATCTCCGCGAAAAGTTTGCCCGATATTATTGGTGAGCAGCGGTAATACTTTAACGCCCGACTTATTCATTATATCCAGCGCTTTCTGGTCGATTGTTGTGTAGAGGGTATCGGCCACCGGGTCAAGAAAAAACCATTCCGGCAATACCATATTTAATCTTGAAATATTTTGTTCCAGAGAAGTGTAGGAAGTGGGGGACCAGGTCACATAAAAACCGGCCCGGATACCGGCACTGAATTTTTTAAAGGAATAGAAACTGGAATCGGCCTGAACAATCACACCGTTTTTCTTTTTAAACCGGCGCGGGATTGGATAGCCACCGGCTCTATAGGCAACTTTTTCATTGATATATTTCCGGAACCCGCCATATTGTTTTCCGATTTTACTCTTATTAAAAAGCCAGCTGGAACTGTCGAGCAGTGCTTCTTTTTCTGTTGCACCGAAGGAAGGCAGAGACGGCGTATATACGCGTGTTAAAGTAATTAGGATGGTAATGATTGCCAGTACGACAAAGAGTGCAACCAGACGGCTGCTCCAGATAAAACGCGACCATCGGGAGGAAGAACTGGTTTGAAATACCTGGGTCTTAGAAATTCCTGGCATATTAAGTTATAAAGATCCTGCGAATCGATGGCTTGGCAAAATTAGTTTTTAATAGTCTAATTCCAGTTTCAGTTTATCTTTTAACTCTTTGACGAGCGGATATAATTCAACAATCTGATGAAACTGTTCTCTCTTACTCAGGGTTTTTTCCAAATGCACGTGGCTGGTCAGGTTCTCGCGTATGGCAACTGAAAAGGAAAGATTTTTATTATGAAAGTATTCTAAAAGTAAATCAGCGAGTTTTCTTTTTTCCGATTCAATAAAACGTTGTTCCAGATTATTGTTCGTTAAAATCTCAAAACGCTGTTCGTCGAGAATGCGCAATTGGGCGCCGGCAAAACTCTGGGCGGCCGAGTTCTTATTTTTTTTTAATTCGGCCGTAAAATGATCCCAGACTTCCTGTAATAATTTTATTTCGAGCGATTTAATCAGCACCGCTCCGGCAGCTGATTTTCGACTCACTACTTCCTGCCGGATTTTTGACAGCGCCCCAAGACTCGTAGATGCCGGCGGCGGTATTTTCTTCTCTTCTGAAATTTTTTCTTCCAAGATCTTCTTTTCCACCATCCTGTCCTCCACCATCAGCCGCGGCAGGGGATTCGCAGCAATGGGGGCCTTTACATTTTTTGAAATGTAGTCGGTCCTGATTTTATCCGGCACTTCGGTTGTTGCGGCAGCAGTTTTTTTTTCTTTTATTTCCAATGGCCCGATCAAACGATAGGCCACGGGTTTAACATTTTCAGTACCCTTTTTTTTATCGGTTGAACCGGCCGACAAATGTAAAGCCTGATTTAAATAGGCCAGTTTAATTAGTGCCAGTTCCACATGTAATCGTTTGTTTCTGGCTGCCTTGTAATGAAGTTCCGATTCGCTTAATATATTGAGTGCGCTGATCAGATAGGAGAGGTCCGTCCGTTGCGCTTCAGTAAAAAATTTTTCTTTATAATCCTCGACTACTTCCAGTAGTCTCGCTGCTTTGGCGTCTTTACAGATAAGGAGATTGCGGATAAATTCAGCAAAACCATTCAACAGCAAATCGCCCTCAAATCCCTTCCGGTTTATTTCATCAAAAATCAGGAGCGCATCCGACAATTGCTGGTCGCGGATCGAATCGAGCAGTTTAAAATAGTATCCGGCATCGAGTATATTCAGGTGTTCCAGGGTGTCGGCATAAGTGAGTTTACCGTCGGAGAAACTCACCATTTTATCCATGATACTTAGGGCATCGCGCATACAACCTTCGCTTTTCTGCGCAATCATTTCGATGGCTGATTTATCAGCGGTAATATTTTCCTTACCACAAATCTCCAGCAGATGATCCATGATATCCAGATTCGTGATCCGTTTGAAATCGAATACCTGGCAGCGGCTGAGAATGGTGGGAAGAATTTTATGTTTCTCCGTAGTAGCCAGAATAAAAATCGCATATGGTGGGGGCTCTTCCAGGGTTTTCAGAAAAGCATTAAAGGCAGCCGAACTGAGCATATGGACCTCATCAATAATATAGACCTTATACTTTCCGGGCTGCGGGGCGAAGCGGACCTGCTCCACCAGCGAACGGATATCGTCGACCGAATTATTACTGGCTGCATCGAGTTCATGAATATTCAGCGAAATACCGTCGTTAAATGAAACACAGGAATGACATTCATTACAGGCTTCTCCATCTGCTGCCGGATGATCGCAGTTGATCGCTTTGGCGAGTATGCGTGCGCAGGTTGTTTTGCCTACGCCCCGCGGACCGCAAAATAAAAAAGCGTGCGCCAGCTGCTGATTACGGATGGCATTTTTAAGGGTGGTCGTAATATGGGACTGGCCCACAACCGTTGAAAAAAGCTGGGGTCTGTATTTTCTGGCAGAAACGATGAATTTGTTCATATACCACGGCCTTTCGGATCTTTCTTGTTTGCAATAATAATAAAGTTTTAGAAGACGGGATGTCTTTTAAATTCGATGGTCCGGTCAAAAATATAACGGTATGTTTTGAGTTTTCTGCTGGGGTAGGTATCTGCCATCGTCCGGATCATATTGATCATTTTCGGGTTGAAATCTCCCACCCATTGCATTTCGTATTCGGTATAGGGAAGGATCAGCACCATCTTGCCGGTTTCGGCTATCATATAAGAGTCGATTCCCTTTCCCTGATAAGCCGGGATGATACCAAAAACGAGGCCTGTGAATTTTTTATTCTGCTTTGTTTTCAGCAACCATAAAAATTTTAGTTTTTGCAGCAGACCAAACCGGCCGTCGAGGTATTTAAACCATTGGTTGAGATCGGGAATATTCACGAACATCGCAACCGGCTTATCGTGGTGATACACAAACCAAATCAGACGTTCTTCCATAAAAGGTTTCATCTGGTGAAACATATGTTTCACCTGGTCCAGCTTCAACTGTTTCATTCCGCCATGGCCCGACCAGGCCTGATTATAGACATCGGTAAAATAGCCGGCATAGAGATCCAGTTTTTTAATATCCATATGGGCGGCGCGGTAAGCAGGATCGGCCGCTACCAACGCATGGCGTTCCATTAGTTTTTTACTAAACGGTTTTTTAGGGTCCATGCCAAAACAGACCTGTTCAAAAAACATCCGGAATCCGTAGCTTTCGAAGAGCAGCTGGTAATAAGGAGCGTTGAAATTCATCCGGTAGAGGGGCTCGTGGAACCCTTCGGTAACCAATCCCCACCAGGTATCCCGTTCACCGAAATTGATGGGACCGTCCATCGCAGCCATTCCCCGCTGCAGGAGCCAGTGTTTGGCTACACTGAATAACTGGTCGGCGGCGGACTGGTCGTTGATGCAATCGAAAAATCCGATGCCACCCACCGGAAATTCGTCTCCTTTCGACTTATAACGCTTGTTTACAAAGGCGGCAATCCGGCCCAGCAGCTGGCCGTCGTCAGCTTTCAATATCCAACGTGCAGCTTCTCCGTGCCGGAACGCTTTATTTTTTTTTTGATCAAAAACATGTTCAATATCCTTATCCAGCGGCCTGATATAGCCGTCCAGTCTTCCCAGAATGGCTACATTCACCTGAATAAACTCCCGGGACAACACCGGATCCTGCACTGCGATTAATTGCATGTATAATGAGTTGACGGCTGCAAAAATACTTGGTTTTTCATTGTGGAATTCTGAGTCCGGACACTTACCTTTGCAGCCGATTTTAAAGTAACCTTTATAAATAACGCATTATGCCAAATGCAGGCAAGATTAAACAAATTATCGGAGCCGTTGTAGACGTTCAGTTCAAGGGTAAACTTCCTGAAATTTACCATGCCCTGGAATTGAAAAAGCCCGGAGGAGACACCCTGGTCCTTGAAGTACAACAACATCTGGGAGAAGATAGTGTTCGTTGTATTGCCATGGATGGTACCGAAGGACTGACCAGAGGATTGGAAGTGCTGGATACCGGTATTCCGATTTCTATGCCTGTCGGAGATGCGATCAAGGGCCGGTTATTTAATGTAACCGGAGACCCGATAGACGGTCTGCCGCCTGTTTCTAAAGTTAATGGCCGTCCTATTCACAGCAAGCCACCCGCTTTTGAAAATCTCAGTGTGAGCACGGAGATTTTATTTACAGGTATTAAAGTAATCGATCTGATTGAGCCCTATGCGAAGGGCGGTAAAATCGGCCTTTTCGGCGGTGCCGGGGTTGGTAAAACCGTGCTGATTCAGGAGCTCATTAATAATATTGCGAAGTCTTATGCGGGTGTCTCCGTGTTTGCCGGCGTTGGAGAGCGTACCCGGGAAGGAAATGATCTGATGCGTGAAATGATCGAAGCGGGTATTATGAAATATGGCGATGCATTCAAACACAGCATGGAAAGTGGCGGATGGGATCTTTCCAAAGTGGATATGAACGAACTCGCTGAATCGAAAGCGACTTTTGTATTCGGACAAATGAACGAACCACCCGGCGCCCGTGCCCGCGTGGCGTTGAGCGGACTTACCATTGCCGAGTATTACCGCGATGGTGATGGAAAAGGACAGGGACGCGACATCTTATTTTTCGTAGATAATATCTTCCGTTTCACACAGGCCGGCTCTGAAGTATCGGCTCTATTGGGTCGTATGCCTTCTGCGGTGGGTTATCAGCCAACACTGGCAACTGAAATGGGATTGATGCAGGAAAGAATTACTTCCACCAAGAATGGTTCCATCACTTCGGTGCAGGCCGTGTATGTTCCTGCGGATGATTTAACGGATCCGGCACCGGCTACTACCTTTGCGCATTTGGATGCGACCACCGTACTGGATCGTAAAATTGCGGATCTCGGGATCTATCCGGCGGTGAATCCGTTGGATTCTACTTCACGCATCCTGACGCCGAAAATCGTGGGCGATGCACATTATGATTGTGCCAACCGCGTGAAACTCGTCTTACAGCGCTATAAAGAATTGCAGGATATCATCGCCATCCTTGGTTTGGATGAATTGAGTGATGAGGATAAATTAACCGTTAGCCGCGCACGTAAAGTGCAGCGTTTCCTTTCCCAGCCTTTCCATGTGGCGGAAGCTTTTACCGGTTTGAAAGGAGTACTGGTTCCCATCGAAGAAACTATCCGCGGGTTTAATATGATTATGGACGGCGAAGTGGATGATTATCCGGAAGCTGCCTTTAACCTAGTGGGAACGATTGACGATGCGATTGAAAAAGGTAAGAAACTGATGGCGCAGGCACAAGGGTAGTCTTGTTGTTTTTCATGATAGGCAAAATTAAAAAAAAGTGTCATTGTGAAAATATAAAAAATGAAATAATCAATTGATTTTTTTTTCCAGCCTGGAATAGCCTTTATTTTTGTAACTCATATATTGCACCCATTTCATATTTCTGTATCATGAATTTAGAGATCCTCACACCGGAAAAAAAATTGTTTAGCGACGAGGTTTATGCTGTGCAACTTCCCGGTACCTCCGGATCATTCGAAGTGTTGGATAAACATGCGCCACTTATCAGTGCCCTCAAATCGGGCCGCATTAAGGTATTGACGGATAAGAATCATTCCACGCTGTTTGAAATCAAGAGCGGTTTTGTGGAAGTGATAGCCAACCGCGTGACCGTTTTAGTAGAAGGCGCCAAAGCAATCTAATCATTAACCCACCTTCAC
The DNA here is from genome assembly GCA_043780315.1 of Bacteroidota bacterium. Classification (GTDB taxonomy): domain Bacteria; phylum Bacteroidota; class Bacteroidia; order Chitinophagales; family Chitinophagaceae; genus Puia. The sequence continues at coordinate 7,120 of JAYWCS010000212.1, forward strand.
ACACTTTCTCACTTTCTTCCTCTTTTCTAATTCAACTGCGGATCGATCGGGAAATTGATCATCATCAAATAATTTCCACCCAGGTGGCGGATCGCGTCCTTCCATATTTCGTCGGTCTTTTTATGGAATATAATTTGTTGATTTGCCGATGCGGGTAACCAGGATTTCTCTTTCATCTCATCTTCAAGCTGTCCACCTGCCCAGCCGGAATAGCCGATATAAAAACGGATTTTATTGGTCTGAATTTGACCTGTCCGTATGAGCTCGAGTGCTTTCTCAAAATTACCTCCCCAGTAAATATC
>JAYWCS010000213.1:0-12088 GCA_043780315.1 Bacteroidota bacterium
TTTAAACCAGATTTTTCGCCAACAGGTATTCCGCAATCTGCACCGCATTTGTCGCTGCCCCTTTACGCAGGTTGTCGCTCACGATCCACATATTCAAAGTATTCGGTTGTGTTTCGTCGCGACGGAGACGGCCAACAAAAACCTCATCGCGATTGTGTGCATCTTTGGGCATCGGATATTCCTGCCTGGCCGGATTATCCACGACAATCACACCAGGTGCATTTTCCAGTAACGTTTTAACTTCCGCAAGATCAAAATCATTTTCAAATTCTACATTCACCGCTTCACTATGTCCACCCATCACCGGAATACGAACTGTTGTGGCCGTTACGCGAATACCTTCATCCCGCATGATCTTGCGCGTCTCATTCACCATTTTCATTTCTTCTTTGGTATAACCATTCTCCAAAAAAGAATCAATCTGCGGAATGACATTGAGGTCGATCGGATATTTATATGCCATCTCCCCCTGTATACCCTGCCGTTCATTCATTAGCTGGTTCACCGCTTTCACACCGGTGCCGGTAACACTTTGATAAGTGCTCACCACAATTCTTCTGATCTTGTATTTTTTATGCAATGGATTTAGCGCCACCACCATTTGTATGGTTGAACAATTGGGATTGGCAATAATTTTATCTGCAGCCGTAAGCGCATCCGCATTGAGCTCCGGAACCACGAGTTTTTTTGTCGGATCCATTCTCCAGGCAGAAGAATTATCAATCACCGTAATACCCGCAGCGGCAAATTTCGGCGCCCATTCTAAAGAAGTTTCACCACCAGCAGAAAATATAGCAATTGCCGGCCTGGCAAGTATCGCATCTGTTGCGCTCACGACAGGCCATTCCCTGTTCCTGAAAAGAAGTTTCTTGCCGACAGACTTTTCAGAGGCCACCGGAATCAGTTCCGTAACTGGAAAATTTCTTTCAGCTAATACTTCGAGCATTTTGGTTCCAACCAGTCCGGTGGCACCGACAACAGCAACTTTCATTTTTGTGTGTTTTGAATTTTTGTAAATGAAAAAGCCTCCGCCCATTTAACCGGGAGAAGGCTTTATTATTTTGAATACACAAAACAATCAGGCAGTTCCCGGTTTCGAGGGCTTCTTTATGATTTGCTTTGTATAGGTTGTAAACACGCTCATTAATACCGTAAAAATAACCTTCCCTTTTTTTTAAACCAAATTATTTTTATGAAAAGACGGGCATGTCGTTTACTTCGTGTATTTATATTTCAGTTTTTTGTATGTTGCCTTCCTTCTCCTGGGCGCAAAACCGCTATGATATTGTGATCAGCGAATGCATGGCGGATCCCCTGCCGGCAGCCGGCCTGCCGCCCGCGTCCTTCATTGAATTAAAAAATATTTCAACCGTCAGCTACAACCTGCGTGACTGGGCAATCAGCAACGGTAGCACAACGGCACATATCAAAACTGATTATTTACTGCCTGCAGATCATTTTTTGATTCTTTGTCCGACCGCCGCGGTTGCCGGTTTTAGTGCGTTCGGAGCCACGCTGGGTTTAGCAGGTTTTCCATCAATGAACAATACTTCCGGTGATCTCATACTCCGCACGGCAGCGGGCGATGTGATGGACGCCATTCATTATGAAAAAAGCTGGTACAACAATGTGCTGAAAGAAGCCGGCGGCTGGACGCTGGAAATAATCGATCCCGGGAGACGAGGCCAGGATAAATCCAACTGGTCCGCCAGCAGCGATCCGCTCGGTGGAACACCGGGTAAAAAAAATTCCGTAGACGCCCCCAATCCAGATACCGGATCCCCTCAGCTACTGCGTGCCGTTTGCACCGATTCGTTGCATCTGTTGTTGATTTATGACGAGCCGCTGGATAGTCTCAGGGCTTCAAATCCCCGGAGCTATACAATCTCGCCGGATCTGGGTTTGCCAGACAGTATCATTGAAATTGCTCCGTTTTTTGACCGCGTGGCCATTCGCCTGAGTCAGCCTTTGCAGATTGGTAAAGTATATTCCGTTACATCTCAAGAACTGCAGGACTGCAGCAGTAATGAAATCGGCAGTCAGAATCATTGCCTGGCAGGCCTCGCTGAAAAAGCGTCACCAGGTGACCTTATTTTTAATGAAATTCTCTTTAATCCATCGCCGGGCGGATATGATTATCTCGAGCTGTATAACCGGAGTAAAAAAACAATCGATTGTAACGAATTATTTCTGGCGGGAAAAGACATCCGCGGGGTGCCAAAAGATCCACTCGCCATTTCTGTTGAAAATCAAGCCGTGTTTCCAGGTGAATATCTATTGCTGACAGAAAACCCTCCCTGGATTTTGCTTAATTATCCAAAGGCTGACTGGGCCCATATCCTGCCAATGCATTCCCTGCCTTCCTTACCCGACGATGCCGGAACTGTTATATTATTAAATGGGCTGGGTGAAACAATTGATGAGCTCGATTATGATCATCATTGGCACGCTCCGCTGTTGGCGAATGAAACAGGTGTAGCGCTGGAAAGAATACGACCCGATCTGCTGCCTGCGAGTCAATCGTCGAACTGGACCTCTGCCGCCGCTGATGCCGGTTTTGGAACACCCTCTTATAAAAATTCCGAAGCAAATACAGATACTTCCGGTACTCATTTCATTTCTATTGAACCGAAAATATTTTCACCGGATATGGATGGCTACCAGGATTTCTGTTTTATTCATTATCAGATGCCCGCCGCAGGATTCATGGGAAGTATTTCGATCTATGATGTCAACGGTCGCCTGGTGCGCCAGCTAATCAACAACACATTGTGGTCTTCCTCGGGCGTTTTCCGTTGGGACGGGCTCGGTGACCAGCAAAACCTGCTGCCCATCGGACATTACGTGATTTTTATTGAGGTATTTTCGATAGATGGCACTGTCAAAAAGCAAACCAGTGTTTGTACCCTTGCAAGAAAACGATGACGGTCTTTAAAAGTTTTATCTCTCAGGACTTGACAAGAGAAATATCAAAATTCACCAAATCCACAAACTGCCGGATGCGGTCGCTAATTTCGGGTTTGCTAATTTCTTTTAGCCTTTCAGGGCCGAATTTTTCCACACAAAAAGAGGCCATGGCAGAACCCACGATGATCGCTGTTTTCATGTTTTCAAATGATATATCTTTTGTACGCGCAACATGGCCCATAAACCCACCGGCAAAGGTATCTCCCGCGCCTGTCGGATCAAAGACCTCTTCTAATGGCAGCGCTGGGGCAAAGAATACTTCGTTAGCATGAAATAATAAGGCGCCGTGTTCTCCTTTTTTTATAATCAGGAAAACAGGACCCATTTCCATAATTTTCTTGGCTGCTTTCACCAGAGAATATTCACCGGTTAATTCTCTGGCCTCGGCATCATTTACCATGAGCACGTCGACCATCGCCAACACTTTCTTCAAATCTTCCAACGCACTGCTGATCCAATAATTCATCGTGTCCATAGCAATCAGGCGGGGACGGGTTTTCATTTGATTGATCACGCTGATCTGAACCGCTGGATGCAAGTTGCCCAGCATCAAAAATTCAGAATCCTGAAAATTATCGGGAATCACCGGGTTGAAGTCTGCCAGCACATTCAGGTCGGTCACCAGCGTATCGCGTGTATTCATATCCAGGTGGTACTTCCCACTCCAGAAAAATGATTTTTTATTCTTTACTTTTTCCACCCCTTCAAAGGACACTCCCTTTGCTTCGAGGGCCTTAATTTCTGCCTCCTCAAAATCATTCCCAATGATTGAAACCAGATTGATGGGTTTTATAAAATTCGCCGCCGCGTAGGCAACGTAAACAGCTGACCCACCGACAATACGGTCTCTTTTTCCAAATGGTGTTTCAATAGCATCATAGGCCATACTTCCAACGCAAATCAGTGACATAGATAAAATATAAATAAATGATATCCGGATAACCGGAAAAAGAATGCAAAACTACCGATTTTTGCCCGCGTCTGAAAACGAATTTCACAAACGAACGTTCGTTTTATCTTTGACCCCGGTATGGCAAAAATCAGAAACAAAAAAAACAGTACTAAAAAGGATGCAATCATCGAAAAAGCGGCCAAGCTGTTTCGGGAAAAAGGCTTTGGCGCCGCTTCGATGCGCGACCTGGCGGAAGATGTGGGTGTGGAAGCCGCCAGCTTGTATAATCATATTCAATCAAAATCCGGCATTCTGCAGACCATCTGTTTTAAAGTAGCCAATGACTTCCTTTCTCACCTGGACACGGTACAGCAAAGTACGGAGCCGGTATTGAATAAAGTTGAACGGATCATCCGTTTTCATATCCGCATGATGATGGACCAGTATGAGTTTGTATATATCTCTGATCATGAATGGCGGCATCTCCCAGAACCCTATCTGTCGAACTTTTTGAATCAACGCAGAAATTACCGGCGAAGTTTATCAGATCTCATTGCACGCGGCATCGAACGGGGGGAGATGAAAGAGATAGAACCCTATGTGGCCGTACTTACGTTACTTTCAGCGATCAGCGGAATTGAATCCTGGCACCGTTCCAGAAAAACGATTGCAGCGGATGTGCTGGAAAATAATATGGTCAAATATCTGATCGAAGGATTAAAAAAATAATCATTGGCAAAACATTTTCGACCGCTGCCCATAAAAGATATCCGTAGAGAGACCAAAGATTGTATTTCGGTTTCTTTTCAAATTCCCGATAGCTGGAAAGAAGAATTTATTTATGAACCCGGACAAAATATTACCCTGCGTGCACAAATCGGCGAAGAAGAAGTCAGAAGATCTTATTCAGTCTGCAGTAGCCCCCACGAAAACGAACTGCGTATCGCCATAAAAAAAGTAAAAGAAGGAAAGTTTTCAACTTTTGCTTTTGATACATTTCAACCCGGTCAGACTTTCGACGTGCTACCACCCACCGGGAATTTTATTTTGAATCTGGTGCCTGGAAGTAAAACACATTACGTCGCTTTTGCTGCTGGAAGTGGTATCACGCCCGTGATTTCAATATTGAAAAATATATTACAGAGAGAACCAGAAAGCCAGTTCTCGCTGATATACGGAAACCAGTCGCGTAATTCCATTATTTTTCTCGAAGAACTGGAAGACCTGAAAAATGAATATGTGGAAAAATTTCAACTGATACATGTCTTCAGTCGCGAAAAGATGGAAGCCCCGATGCTGGAAGGTCGTATTGACCAATTAAAATGTGATTTGATTTTTAAAAGTCTAATTCCATTCCGCGCGAATCAGGAATTTCTCCTATGCGGGCCAGCACCCATGATTTTCAGTCTGCGTGACTGGTTAATCTTGCATTCAGTGGAAGAAAGAAAAATTCATTTCGAATTATTTTCCGACCCCGGCGAATTGATGGATCACGAGAAAAAAAATACAGAAGAAAAAGCAATTGTTATTCAGGAAAAATCATTGGTCACGATCCGGTTAGACGGAGTCTCACGTGAGTTCCAAATTCCGGCTCACGGGCCGACTATTCTCGAAGCCGCGATACAAGCCGGTGCCGACCTTCCATATGCGTGCCGTGCAGGCGTATGTGCAACCTGTCGCGCAAAACTCGTGAAAGGAAAAGTGACGATGGACCAGAACTATTCACTTGCCGAAGAAGAATTGGAGCAGGGATTTATTCTTGCCTGTCAGGCTCATCCCGCGTCTCCAACTCTCCTCATTGATTTTGATATTCGGTAATTTATTCCATTTCCACTACCTCATATATGTTTTGACCGTTGTATGATATCGGTTGAAAAAACGTGTTGTAATACTTAAGATAGACAATCCCGTTGGCCTGTATCTGCTCACATCCATCCGGCAGATTGGGCACCAGCGCGCCGGCAGGAGCCCTCACAACCAGGTATCCATTTTGGGAATAAATATAAAAAACACCGCCGTAATAATAATAAAGCGTATTCCCGATGTTCATCGTGATAAATCCAGGGGGAAGATTTGGAACAGCGATATTCATGGGTGGTGGCACTACCTGATAGCCGCCATTGTAAGTCATATAATACACGCCCTGATAATAACGGTATTGCATATTGTTGAATGCAACATACGAGGCCGTTGCAGCAATCGCTCCCAGAAAAAATCCGACGGGGTGCCAGGCCGGACCATAAATATATGGGTTGTATGGATGATACGTATACCGATGATATGTGTAAAAGCGATTTCCGCCATAATAATGCGGAGGGCGCGTATATGCAGGCCGGTCGGGTCTCCATCCCGGCGGACGATAATATGACGGCGGACGGGTATGACCAATCGGCGGCTGCGGACGAGGGGGTTGAACGGATGGACGCGTTGGCTGCGGTTGCGGCTGCGGCCGCTGTGGCTGGACGGCCGGCCGCGAGGGTGGATTTTGGCCGCTTGCAAACGTCGCCTCTGTTAACATAAACATTACCAGCACACAGCGATAAGCTTTCATAATTTTCAAAAATTAGCTGACAATGAAGATACTCCATCGGCTAACGAAAGCTAATTTATTTCCGATAAATAAAATGTCTCTTTTTTTAAATTTTTGGCCGTTTACTAACAACTGTTAGTTTTTTTCTCCCCGATGCTGTATTTTGCATAATGACCCGGGATGAAGAATTTTTTGAGCAAAAGATTGATCGGGAGATTCGCATTGAGCCAAAAGACTGGATGCCGGATGATTACCGCAGCATGCTGATCCGCCAGATGTCGCAGCACGCACATAGCGAAATCGTTGGGATGCTGCCCGAAGGAAACTGGATTACGCGAGCCCCTTCCCTCAAAAGAAAAGCGACGCTGATTGCTAAAGTACAGGATGAAGCAGGACATGGATTATACTTGTACTCCGCAACGGAAACACTCGGCGTCACGCGCGACGAGACCATCGCCCAGTTGCATTCCGGGAAAGCAAAATATTCGTCTATTTTTAATTATCCCACTTTAACCTGGGCAGATATTGGCACCATCGGCTGGTTGGTGGATGGGGCTGCCATCATGAATCAGGTTCCGCTTTGCCGTGCTTCCTATGGCCCCTACGCACGCGCCATGATCCGAATCTGTAAAGAAGAAAGTTTCCACCAGCGACAGGGTTTTGACATTCTTCTCACGCTCAGCCGGGGCTCAGATGCTCAGAAAGCCATGTGCCAGGATGCAATCAACCGCTGGTGGTGGCCGGCATTAATGATGTTTGGTCCGAGCGACAACGCTTCACCCCACAGCCAGCGCAGCATGCATTGGAAAATCAAACGCTTCAGCAACGATGAGCTACGCCAAAAATTTGTCGATGTTTGTATGGACCAGGTGAAAGTTTTAAATATGGAATTGCCCGATAAGGATCTCCGCTGGAATGATCAAACAGGTCATTATGATTTTGGTGCCATCAATTGGGAAGAATTTTATCAGGTGCTAAATGGAAACGGTCCCTGCAATGTAGAAAGAATTGAAGTCAGGAAAAAAGCACATGCCGACGGATTATGGGTACGCGAAGCAGCCGCTGCCTATGCCGCGAAACAAAAATATTCAAACAATACGCATGCCATCCGAACCCACCAATGACCAATGGCCGCTCTGGGAAGTGTTCATCCGCGCCCGCCAGGGGCTCGACCATAAACACGTCGGTAGCCTGTATGCTGCCGATGCGCAAATGGCCATTGAAAATGCACGCGATGTCTACACCCGGCGAAACGAAGGCATCAGCATCTGGGTCGTGGAAAGTAAACACGTGCATGCTTCCAGTCCGGCTGAGTCGGAAGAATTCTATGATCCCGCGAACGATAAAGTATATCGTCATCCCGGTTTTTACCAGCTGCCGGATGCATTGAAAAATATTTAGTCCGATGGATTTTATTTCAAACTATATTCTGCACCTGGCTGATAGTGCGCTGATACTGGGTCATCGTAACAGCGAATGGACCGGTCACGGCCCCATTCTGGAGCAGGATATCGCGCTGTCCAATATTGCGCTCGACTTAATCGGTCAGGCAAGAAATTTTTATCAGCTGGCGGCCGCGCGTTTAAATGAGTCCTCTCCAGGCAAGACGATCACCGAAGACGATCTGGCCTACCTCCGAAATGAAAATGAATTCAGCAATCTGCTGCTGGTTGAACAACCCAATGGTGATTGGGCCCATACGATTCTCCGGCAGTTTTTTTTCAGCTACTACCAACTGATGCTCTATGAAGATTTAATCAATAGTTCCGATCGGGCAATTGCAGCCATCAGCGAAAAATCAATCAAGGAAACCAGATATCATATAAAATGGAGCCGCGAATGGGTGCTCCGCTTGGGAGATGGAACCACCGAAAGTCATCAACGAATGCTGAATGCCCTTCAAACGCTCGAGCCATTCTTATCTGAAATATTTACTGGCACCGATTTCGAGTTGGCGGCTGCCGTCAGTGGCGTGGGTATACTCCCGGTTCATTTTAAAACAGCTTGGTTTCAACAAATAAATAATATACTGGATACCGCTACCTTGCCTCCCATTGTCGTTGAAATAAACAATAATCAAATCCTAAACGGGAAAAAAGGAATGCATTCCCAACACCTGAAAACACTGCTGGGTGAAATGCAAATTCTTCAACGAACGTACCCTGGGTCTAACTGGTAATATGAATAAAGAAGAAATCCTCTCCATTTTGTCCCGCGTGATGGATCCGGAAATTCCGGTGCTGTCGATCGCCGATCTCGGTATTCTGCGGTCGGTGGATATTACAGACGGCAAAATTTATATACAAATCACTCCAACCTATAGTGGATGCCCCGCCTTGGAAACCATTCGGGAAGATATTCGTCTCCTGCTCCTCCAGAACGGATTTGACCAGGTAGAAATTCAGCAGGTTCTTTCTCCCGCCTGGACCACCGACTGGATGACTGAATCCGGCAAACAAAAACTCGAAAATTATGGAATTGCGGCGCCCGCTGGTAGCCATCATTGTTTTCCCAGCGGTGAAGACGAACCCCGGTCATGTCCGCATTGCCATTCCACCAATCTGACGCTGATCAGTCGCTTCGGATCAACTGCCTGCAAAGCACTTTACCGATGTACCGACTGCCTGGAACCTTTTGATTATTTTAAATGTCATTAATACAAATATTATTATGTCTGAAATTCTGATGGAAATAAATGAGCAGGTCGCCAGGATATCCCTCAACCGGCCGGAAAAGCTGAATGCTTTTAATCGGAGTATGGCTCTGGAGCTGCAGGAACAACTACTGGCCTGCGATGAGAATGATTCCGTACGTGCGGTTTTACTCACCGGCTGCGGAAGGGCATTTTGCTCGGGACAGGATTTATCGGAATTTCCGCAGGACCGGCTGCCGGACTTTGAAAAAGTAATTGATGAATATTATAATCCGGTGATTCGAATTTTAAAAACCATTCGCAAACCGGTGATATGTGCCGTTAATGGAATAGCGGCCGGCGCGGGCGCCAATATTGCGCTGGCCTGCGATATCGTTGTCGCAATTTCTTCTGCTCTTTTTGTGCAGGCCTTTTCAAAAATCGGCCTGATTCCGGACTGTGGAGGTACCTTTTTTCTTCCCCGGTTGGTAGGGCTGCAAAAAGCAACTGCACTGATGATGTTGGGAGATGCCATTACTGCATCGGAAGCAGAACGTCTGGGTATGATATACGCCTGTTTTGATGAAGATGTTTTTACTGAAAAAACAGCTCAGCTTGCTTCCGGCCTGGCTAAATTACCCACTACCGCGTTGATATTAACGCGAAAGGCCTTGTTGGAATCTTTCAATAATACCCTGGAACAACAGCTTGAATTGGAAAAAAAATTCCAGTCCAAAGCCGGTCATACAAAAGATTTTCAGGAAGGCGTTGCATCATTCTTACAAAAACGCATGCCGGTGTTTACGGGAAAATAATTGATGTATTTACTGAGCAACCGCTTCTTTACTATCGGTAATGATTGTCATCATCGGCAATACCGGCGCAATCGGTCCGCTCATTGATTTTTCCAGGTCTACATATTCCTTTTGTAATTCCAGAATATGTGCGTGATTGTTAATTATTTCTTTTCTGAGCTCAGAAATTTTAAATTGTTTTTTCTTCAACTGCCGGCTTCTGAATATATATCCTGCCAGCAACGCGCCAGACACAAGAAAAATCAGGTTGAGTACAGTCAGAGAAAATTCTACGTTTAACATGGTATTGGTTTGAGGTGTTATTTGATGATTTCTTCTATCCGGCAAAGTTTTCCTTCCTGATTGATTCCTTCCACGATGACCCGGAATTTATTACTGATATCATTATTATAAAAAACGAAGTTTACCTTAGGATGTGTTTTATCCAGACGCAGGCTGGGATTCCAATACAAGGTAGATCGATAGTCCGATGCATGATAGTCTTCGATCTTATTTGCATTGTAACGGGTTTCATAAAATTCACGCACCGGCGTATATCCGCTGATCACTGCAAATCCGGTTTTGTTTTCGAGAATATTTGCCTGATCAAGGGCCTGCCGACTGGTAATGGCCAAGGTTGGGAGGCCGTTTGTGTTGTGCTTTGAAATGAACTTGATGAATAGAATCTCTTTCATCGGAATCGATTTCAAATCATCCATTGCAACCAGCATTCCGTCGAGCGTTACATTCACATTACTATGTTGAGCGGCAACCGTTCCGTTTACGCGATAAGAAGCAAATTTGCCAGCACTACCGCTGCCATTTTCTTTTAAACTGGCAGGGAAACGGAGATTAATGAAGTTGTCTGCGAGATAATGTGCTGCATTTTCAGAATTTCTTCCGATAGAATCAGATCGCGGACTTAAAATATAACTCATGCTGGTAGAGGCAATAGAATAATTATTACTCTCGATAATATGACCATTCATTTCTTTTTCAAGAATAACATCCGGGACTTTCACCCAGGAGAATAAAGGATCATCTGCTTTTGCGGTACTCAACGCCGGCAGAAGATCAGAATACAAACTAATTTGTCCGTTATTACTCAGCTTACCAGTATGATTAAATTTATAGACAACCTGCACGGAATCATAGAAAAATAAACCTCCCTGTCCGAATTTCCCATCTGCATTCACCGGCACTTTCAGGAGATGTTTTTTTCTGTCACGCGAAATCATCAAAAGAGCAATAGAATCCTGGGCATCCAGGCCGTTCCCGTTTTTCACTTCTCCATTGACGGACAGAAAACCTGCATCCCGCGGATATTTTAAATCCGGATATTTACCCGATACAACTGCATCCCAATTGAATCTGCGCCATCCATGCGTCAAAAGCAATAGATTTAAACGCTCATTGGCATGCACGGGGTTGGAGAGAAAAGAAGCGGCATCCGGAATCGACCCTTTTAAATCCCCCGCTATCAGGAGATCAGAATAAATATTACTGCTACTGTCGTACCCGAGCCCGGCGTCTGTCACAGAAACGGAAAGATTCGTTAGCAGACTGTCTGGCATTTCGACAGAAATCTCGTTGCGGCCCCTTTTATTCAGACTTACCGATTCTTTTTTCAGCTGAATCTTCCCATAAGCCTGCTGGTTATTGATGAAAACAACCCTTTCTGCGAGGGGTAACATATCTCCGTCAAAAGCCGTTAATTGTAAAACACCGCAAGGAAAGCCGCTGGCGTTTACATTCGTTTCGGCCAGATTATTAACGAGATTTAATGGGATACGAAATACCATTTTCTGATGAATGGTTCCGACCAGAATAATTTTGTTCAGGCTACTGGCATCAGCCGATTTTTCCAGATTAATATGGAGTTCTTCGTTACGGTATGGGTCAACATGCAATACGACGCCATTGGCTTTCACCAAGGGTAGCGCTGTATTGTGCAGGTCCCCGTTTTCGTCGGTCCAGTTAGCGATATACTGTTCACCGGCTGCGGGCTTCAATCTAAAACTTCCCATACCGTTGAAGCTGGTATAGAAGGAATCGATCACCGTATGACCGGCCTTAACCAGCACGCCGCTCACTGCAGCTGGTTTTCCATGCTGGTTGAGGGCCTCAAAAGCCACCACGGAGGAAACCCCGGTGATCAGTTCGCCGCCTTCGGGAAAGAACTGAATGGTTGTTTTTAATTTGTCCGCTACCGGTGCATCGCCTTCCAGGGGCATGAGTACCGGAATATCTTTGTTGAATAAAAAATCATTGTC
>JAYWCS010000214.1:0-10923 GCA_043780315.1 Bacteroidota bacterium
GAACATCACAGGGTTATCCCTTATACCAGTTTGTAAATCCCGGACAGTCTTATTCGGTTGATCCCTTCGCATCCAGGTGGCAGATGCAAATTAGCGCGCGTTATACTTTTTAATATACAGGAACTAAAGAACAGAGCATGCAGGATATTACAAAAGGGGGGTGTACTGGACTTACCTCTACATACAATTACATAACTTCATTTACACAAAGGATTTTAGGCTCCCATTAATTCAGAATATTCATCAAAATATACGCACAAAACTCTTTCACCGAATACTTCATCCACAAAGAACATATTTTCCTTACCTAATTTAAATCCAGTCTGTTTTAAATTTTCGGCTTCTTTTGCACTCCAAAGAATTATTCGTAACCAAACCGGCGACTCCTCAAAACAATATTTAAGTATATGTCCTGATCTCGAAATTGCTTGCTGTATTCTCTTTTCAACAGAGAGAAATCCGCCAAGTTCAATTCTTATTCTATTTTCTTGTATTGACGCCAAGCTGTTTCTGCTAATATCACCGAATGTTGCGATAAATTTTTGTCGGCTGTACCAATTCTTATTAGTCTAACGCCAACTCTCTTAAAAACTTTCCAACCACCGGTTGTGCTATGTGCATCAATATCTTTTGAATAATATCTATTCCCCTTTTTATAAACATTTTGGCCGTGTGGGCGTCCATACTTCTGTGTTTTTTGAAAACCTTTTGGTACAGTCGATTGAGCTGCTTCCACTTTAGCTGCCTTTTCTGACGTTTGCTCAGCCAATTCCTTTTTGGATTGTTCTGCTACTTCTTTTTCTGCCACATGTATTGCCATCCCCTCAAAAGCGCAGTGATGTTTATGTGGAACAATTCCTAAGCCTTTAAAAACAGGGGCAGAAGTATTCGTGTTAAAAGTTGAATCAGTTGGCACCATACCCTCTCTATCAGAAAAATGAATAGGATGGTCAAAGGCATATTGGTATGGATTCCATTTTCGCATAAATTCAGATAGTCGACCCCGGGAAAAAAATCTACCAATTTGTGGATCGTACAATCTGCCGCCTAAATCATACTTCTCTAAGCCGCTACCATACCGCTTTTCGGTCTGCTTCTGCTGATCTGCCGCATCTTCTGATTTGTCAGCCCCAAAGACCGAAGACCTGTTAGCTACGGCCACCTTTTTCCAGGTATTGATTTAATTGAGATGCAATTCATGCTTATGGGCCAGCTCCTCAATCGTGGAGCGTTCCCTTCATGATGGCTTTTATCATTGGGTAATACAACCCGGCGGGCGTTTACTCTTCGCAGGAGGCTGTCTGCCGGATGAAAATTCCGTGCAGCAGAAGTCGGTACTCCAAAAAACCTTCATACTAAAAGGAAACAGAAGGTTTTATTGACCGGCTGCATTATTACGATGACGCTATTATCTTCAGGTTTATACTTTATAGTAAAGTATCAGGTATAAAAAATGACGGCCAAGAAATACACACTAGAGGTGGATTTACCTACCTGACAACCGGCACAGACTGCTGCGATTTTGTATTTGTTCTGTTGTAGGGATTCGTTGGAAAGTATCCTCTGTCAACACGGATGCTGCCCGAAATGGAAAATGTTTTATCATCATTCACATACATCAAACCCAGCGCCAAGCGGGAATTTATGCCCAGGCCGTTCGGAGTCAGCATACTATTCAGGGGATAGCTATTATTGAAACGGTTGTTCTGATAAGATTGGTTGAGGTTGAAATAGGCCGGCGCGACAGAGACCTCGGCAAAAGCATACAGATTATTATTGATGCGGCGATTTAATTGCAATCCCACCGGGACCGATAGCACACTACTTCCTCCGCCGTTGTAAAAAGTAAATCCGGAATAAATACCAACGGATGGAATCAGTGACCATTTCTTATTTAAACTACTGCTGTCACCCAAATGGGTATGATAAAAATTGGGCATTTTTTGCACTGCATTCATGCCATTGAAGTACATCGGTGACTGGGCATTCCCCAAGAGAAAAGACATCGAAATCAGTATCAAGAATAGTAAACGCATTCTGTTTAAGCTATAGGATAAAAATAGGTATTAATACCGTATGGCGGGTCGATTCTGTCTAAATTAACACCTGCCAAAGCTCATAGGAATCTATCGGCCTGTTCTGGGGTAGGTATCATGCAGGTTGCCCGTTTTCCGAATACGCGATATCTGGATTTTGAGACGAGATTATAAACAGCGTCTCGAATGGGTCTGGGCAAGAGAATAAAGGCATAAAACAATTTCCAACCGCCTCCTAATTCTTTCAACACAATCAACGCCGCCGTTGATTTAATAAAATATTGATCTTCTTTTATCAGAACAAATGAATTAAACTTCTTTTGATCTAATTTGAATCTATTCAGGATTTGCTGTCCGGCTTCCGATTGCAAAGAAGCAAATTTAAATTTCCTTTTCGTATCTCTGGTAATCAAAAACTGCACAAAGCGATTACATAAATTGCAAATTCCATCGAATAATAATACATCATTTTCCCGGTCACTCATGCCCAATATATATTTAACCGCCAATCGGTCGATGCAAGGTAGGCTTTAAGTGTTTTATCCGATCGAAAGGAGCTAACTTTTGGTATAACCACCCGGGCAAAGCAGGTATTTAAGTATTTACAGCCTGCACTACGCCATAAATTTTGATCCCCTTCAGATTCACCCGAATACTGGAGTGGGGACCCTTGGCTTTGCGAATTTCGACGGTTCTTTTTTCAGCTTCTATTTCCGGACTCATAAAGCATAATTCGCTCAAATCGATTTTATTGGATTGGATCTCATAGATACAATCGTTGTCGGTGACCAGTGATTGTATATCCTTCATCATCGGGATGCCCGATAGATCTTTAATATTGTCGGGGACAGCTACCAGTCCGGCGTTCATAAAGTGAATCACCGGTTTGTTATTGTAAAAACGGATTCTCGCCGCCCAGCGGGAATCTCCCTTTACTTGCCGGATCACCGGTTTGAATATGCCGGTTGCAATAATTTTCTCCAGCGGCCTCGAACTAACTGCCGAATCGATGACTATCAAATTTTTATGGGGGCTTTTCATTAACTCTGTAAACAATGGATTTTTACGAATATTTCCTTTTTCGTCGTGGGTCCCGAAGGGTCGTGCGAGCCACGCAATATTCCCTTTTTTAAGATATGATTTGATGGCGGCAAATTGAGCATCTGAAACACAGCCCACTCCGTCCAGAATAAGCGGGGTATTTTCTTTTAACAACGCATCCCCGTCGGCTAATTCTTCCGAACGGACGAAGCGGTATCCGATATTATTTTTTACCAATTGCGTACTCCATGCTTTCGAGCGGTCCCAATGTTCATGACCTGCCGTATCGCGCCATCCGTTCTCGCGGCAGTACCGGTTATTTACAAGCCGGATTTCTACCAGATCATTTCCATCCCGGTAGTTGAGATCGCTATACTTTTTCTCCCAGTTATTCGGTTTGCTAATCGCATCTTCCATTTCCAGCGCATGCGGAGGATCTTCTTCCAGTCTGCCGTTGAGCGTACTGCTCCAATTTGAAACGCCCCAATAGCGCGCCAGTGCCCAGCCCAGATAGGCGCCGATTTCAGATAACTCATAACTCAATGCAATCGCCACTGCATTCCCTCTTTTATCTGCAATATCTTTTTGATTCATTGCTTCTGCATCCATCTCGATCCAATCTGTATTTAATATGTTAGTCCCCACATTTTCCAGCATGAAAAGGTCCAGGTGCGGCGCCATCTTTTCAAGATCCAGTGCCACGGCATTTAATGTAATCGGACCGGTCTTAGAACAGCAGGTCATCAGGGGTTTATCGCCCAGCGCCGCCTTGATCAATTTGACATGATCCCGAACAGAATCCGACTTCATTCTTAACCAATCGCGGTAAGCCGGATTTTCATAATTGCCCCATTCGAGCATATTTTCTTTCGTTGTATCGCCGAAGAACGACTTATCAGAAAAATCAGGAATATCATGACCGTAATCCCGTTGGAATCTTTGGCGGCAATACGTACAACCGCAGGTGGTATTTCCCGGATAGCTGCACATATCATCCACTTCAATACCGTCGAAAGGGACATCTTTCATCAACCGCACCAGATATTTTGAATGCATATCATGCAGTCCCGGATTATTATGACAAAAAGCTTCAAACTGATATTGTTTGGCATACCCCCGGCTGCCGTCGCGCAGATCCACTTCACAGATATCCTGAAAGCGGTGCCCTTCGTATTGTGCATATTTTGCCGCCATCGGATCGGGAATCAAGAGCACCGCATGCCGCTCATATTTATGGACTTTACGAAAATCGGCTTCCGTGCGTGGACGGGTTACATGATTGCAGGAGTAATGATCCATGAAACGGATATTGCGTTGGTGCAATTCTTCACAAACGTTCGCATAATATCCGTGGACCTGACTGAAATAATTTGAAAAATCAAAGCGGTTGTGAAATCCAAAATTAATGGCCGTGTCTATCTGTGCTTTTGCAAAACCGTCGGCACGCCTTTTGATATTATCAGTCACTTCCTTTTGCGGCCATTGAAGATCGTCTATGGTGCACCACCAGCTGGCGGCCCGCTTGGGTACAAACATATTGCCGGCCGGAATAAACGTATGGGCAACAGGGGGGACCGAAACTCTTTTCAGACTGCTGGCATAAGCCGCGGGGAAATGCCGGGCGACTGCCAGACCGGCCCCGGATAAGGCCGATAGCTTTAAAAATTTACGCCGGCTGGAGTTGGGTTTCATCAGAAAAACTTGTTTTATGTTGGTCACTTAAATGTAGACTACTTCGTAACTATTAATTTCCATTAAATGGTCGATATCGTGTACTTTTTTGACTATTGAAAACTTATAATAATTTTAACGAGTTGGTTCCAGCTGGCTCCTGTAATTTTATTTCTTCTGGATCAATCTACTGCTCACTTGCCATTTCAACTTAAGTTTATTTTTTTGATGTTTAAAAATCGCCTTTCCCTATTCTTTTTACTCGCCTGTTTCGCTGCCAGTGCCCAAAATAAAGTTACTCTCAGTGGATCGGTTAAAGATAAAAAAACGGGGGAGGTCCTGATCGGCGCAAGTATTCTATTACTAGAAAACAAGGGTCCCGGTACCCTTAGTAACGGTTATGGTTTTTACTCTGTCTCTGCCCCGTCCGGCAATTATAACCTGGTAATCAGTTTTTCCGGTTACACCCCCGAAACACGAAAAATATCACTGTTAAACGATTTAAAGCTTGCTATCGAACTTACGCCCGGGGGCGATGAATTGCAGGAGGTAGTCGTAACGGCCAGGCGTAAAGATAATATTACGCGCACTTTACCGGGCGTCCAAAAGTTGTCGATGGAAGAGATAAAAAATGTTCCGGTTTTATTCGGAGAAAAGGATATTCTGAAAACACTGCAATTGCTGCCGGGTGTAAAATCCGGTGGTGATGGTTCCGGCGGACTTTTTGTGCGCGGCGGTGCAACCGACCAGAATTTAATTTTACTGGACGAAGCAACCGTATATAATGCTTCCCATCTGCTTGGGTTTTTCTCCACCTTCAATTCAGACGCGATTAAAGACGTGACAATCTACAAGGGCGATATGCCCGCCCAGTATGGAGGCCGCTTGTCCTCTCTGCTGGATATTAAAATGAATGATGGCAATAACAAAGAATATCATGTCAGTGGCGGGATCGGTTTGATCGCTTCCCGATTAAATGTGGAGGGACCCATTGTAAAAAATAAGGGATCGTTTATGATAAGTGCCCGGCGAACATATGCTGATCTTTTTCTGAAACTTTCGAAAGATACCACCACGAATAAAAGCAGCTTGTATTTCTATGATATCAATGCCAAGGCAAACTATCAGTTTGATGACCGGAATAAAATTTTTCTTTCCGCTTATCTGGGTCAGGATGAACTCGGGTTCGGCAATCAGTTTGGTATCAAATGGGGCAATACGACGGCCACATTGCGTTACAATCATATTTTCAACAACAAAATATTTTCCAATACTTCCCTGATCTATAGCAATTACAATTATAATATTTCCATCAATCAGAATAATAATAATGTTACGGATGTTTCTAAGATCCGGGACTTCTCTGTGAACGAGGATCTGCAGTATTTTATCAGCACGGTACATAAAATAAATTTTGGTTTTGATCTGACTTATCATACGTTTACTCCCGGGGTGATCAGTACCTCACAGACTTCCAGTTTCAATTCCCTGACTATTCCCAATAAATATGCATTTGATGGGGCCGCGTACATTTCGGATGAATGGAATGTTTCGCCGAAAGTCAAAATCAATTATGGTCTGCGGCTCTCGAGCTTTACGGTGTTGGGTCCAGGAACTTTTTACAGCTATGATAAAAACGGCAACGCCGTCGATACGGCAGTTTATTCCTCCGGACAAACGGTCAAAAATTATTTGAATCTCCAGCCCCGGTTTGCTGCCACCTATCAACTGAACGAAAGAAGTTCGGTTAAAGCATCCTACTCCAGGAATGTACAAAACGTTCACCTGTTGTCAAATTCAACCGGAAGTAATCCGACGGATCTCTGGATTCCCAGCAGCAATAATGTACAACCGGAAATCGCTGACCAGGTATCGGCCGGCTACTATCGGAATTTTCATAATAATCAATACGAATTCTCCGGAGAGATCTATTATAAATTAATGCAGAATCAGATCGACTATAAAAATGGCGCGATACTGGTCGCCAATGCCAACGTGGAATCACAATTGGTGTTTGGCAATGGGAGGGCGTACGGATTGGAATTGTATGTGAAAAAAAAGGCCGGGAAATTAACCGGCTGGGTCAGTTATACCTTATCGCGAACGGAACGAAAATTTGATGCCATCAATAACGGATACTGGTATCCGGCCACACAGGATCAGACGAACAGCATCGCCGTTGTGGGAATTTATAAGCTCAGTAGTAAATGGACCCTGTCGTCTGATTTTGTTTACAATACCGGAAATGCAGTCACCTGGCCATCGGGCAAATATGAGGTCAACGGGAATGTTGCTTTTTTGTATACAGAGCGAAATGGTTACCGGATGCCATCTTATAATCGATTGGATTTTAGCGCCACCTTACAAGGGAAGAAGAGAAAAAAATACGAGAGCAGCTGGGCGTTCTCCGTGTACAACGCTTACGGCCGGGAGAATCCGTATTTTGTACAGTTTCAAACCGATCCGGCGAACCCGCAAAAAACAGAGGCCGTTCAATATTCGTTGTTCAGATGGATACCTTCTGTAACGTACAATTTTAAATTTTGACATGATACGGAACCTAAAGTATATAAGTGTCGCCCTGGCTATCCTGTTTTTGCTTTCCTGCAAAAAAGTAATTGATGTAAATATCAAGAATGCACCCAGTGAGCTCGTGATTACGGGTGAGGTTAATAACCAGGCGGGACCGTATATTGTCAGCATTTCGAAATCGGTCAGCTATGCGTCAGAAAATAGCTTTCCGCCCGTATCCGGGGCGGTTGTGATGATTACCGGCAATGGAATCACGGATAGTCTGATGGAAATTTCACCGGGCAATTATGCGACGCGTTTTCTGGTGGGTACGCCGGGCAAAGAATATTCTCTGAATGTTACGGTCGGCGGACAAACATTTATGGCCAGTTCTACGATGCCGCAGCCCGTGCCACTGGACTCTATTGGTTTGTCCGTTGGCAGAAACGATCATATTATTAATGCCGTTGTGTATTTTCAGGACCCGCCGGGCATTGCAAACTACTATCAGTTTATTGAATACAACGATCGTCGGCCGATGGCAAACGGGCGGGGTAATTTTGTCTTTGACGATCGGTTATCCGATGGCCGTTATATCATTCATAATCTGGGCAACGATAGTTCGAATTTTAAAATGGGCGATACAGTTTCTATTAAAATGAAATGTCTGGATCAGTACGTTTATGCATACTGGAATCAGTTCGCCCAGGTGTCGGGCAATAACCGGGGGGGATTTTCAACGCCCACACCCGCCAATCCGGTTAGTAATATCAGCGGTGGGGTCTTGGGATATTTTAGTGCAAATACCACCCAGACCAAATCGATCGTATTGTACTAGAATAACTACCAGATCCGCACCCGCAGGCTATCAGGCGTATACATTTTATCTCCCGGATGAATCGCAAACGCTTCGTAAAACGCATCCACATCGGTGAGTGGTCCGTTGACGCGGAATTTTTCAGGGGAATGAACATCTGTCAGAACCGCTGTGCGCAGAGATTGGGGCCTTTCCTGCTCCTGCCAGCTGATTGCATACCCGAGAAAAAATCGTTGCGTGGGTGTGAGCCCGGCAATCTTTTCTCCTTTTTTGTATTGATCGGTTAATTTGAATGCGTCATAACCTAACAATACGCCGCCGAGGTCTGCAATATTTTCTCCCATCGTTGCCTGACCATTTATTTTGAATGTATCGATCACAACATAACGACTATACTGATTGCCAAGCACCCGGGCGCGTTTAATAAATTCTGCAGAATCTGCCGGCGACCACCAGCCCTTGAGATTTCCGTTTCCATCGTATTGCCTTCCTTCATCATCAAATCCATGAGTGAGTTCGTGACCAATCGTCGAAGCAGCCGCATAGCCATAAATCACGGCATCATCCAGTTCTTCGTCAGTATATCCGGGAATGATAAATGCGGCCGCGGGCAGAACGATTTCGTTATTCGATGGATTATAATAGGCATTGTAGGTCTGCGGATACATATCCCATTCCGTTTTATCGACCGGTTTGCCCAGTTTGCTGAAGTTGTAATTGTTCCAGAATTTGTTTGCATTCACTATATTCTGAAAATAACTATTGGGGGTAATTGTTAAGGCAGAAAAGTCTTTCCATTTATCGGGATAACCCACTTTTTTATTGACCATCGCGAGTTTGAGCAATGCTTTTTGCTTGGTACTGTCGGTCATCCAGGCGAGATGGCGGATCCTGTTTTTTAACGCCGTTCTGATATTTTCCACCAGAGTGCTGTAGCGTAATTTAGAACTGTCGTTGAAATATTTTTTCACGTAAATCTGACCCAGTAATTCACCCATCGCGCTTTCTTCGCGACTGATTGTTCTTCTCCATCTGGGTTTTCTGACTTTTGCGCCGCTGAAAAGTTTATAAAGTTCAAAAAATGTCTGATTGAACATGTCGGGTAGTTGTTCGGCGTAATTTTTTGCGAGATTATAACGCAAATAATCTTTCCAGGTTTCCAGCGAAAAAGAGTGTAATAATTTACCTGCCGAAGTATAATATTCAGGCTGACCGATAATTACAGAATCTACCTTTTTCATGCCGAGGATCGAGATGTACTGATTCCATTCGATCAACGGGGATACCTGATGCAGGTCGCTGACCGCATATTTATTGTAATTTTTATATGGATCGCGCAGATCTTCCAGCCGGCGACTATGCTTTGCTAATTCCGTTTCCAGCACAAGCCTATTTTTTGCAGAAGCGGCTGCTTTCGATGAATCGGTTCCAAGCAGCCGTAATATTTTCGATATTGTTTCAATATACCCATTACGGATAGCAACAGAAGTACTGTCTTTTTTAAAATAGAATTCGCGTTCCGGCAATCCCAGCCCGGTTTGCTGTAATTGTAAAAATTCCAGCGAACTGTTTTTTGCATCCTGCCATACACCAAAACCGATGGCACCTCCAACACCGATGACATCCAATTCGGCCATCGTCTGTTGAAGAGATACCGCATCGTGAATACCATCGATCTGATCGAGATAAGGTTTCAGTGGCTGAATACCTTTTTGTTCAATACCAAGGGAATCGTTTGCTGCTTTCCAGAAATCGCCGATTTTTTGTTCCGAAGATCCTTGGGGATGATCCGTTTTTGCGAGTTCGATATTGATATCCCGGATACGTTTTAAATTTTCCAGCGGGATGATTTGAAACATTCCCCATCCGGATTCATCCGAAGGAATCGGATTTTTTTTCATCCAGCCCCCATTCGCATACAGGAAGAAATCCTCTCCGGGCTGAACCATCGTATCTAAACCCGAACTCAATACATCCGGCTTGTCAGCCGATATTTGGTTTGAATTATTATTGCAGGAAAATAGCAATAAGCAACATATAACGAGAACGGGATACTGTTTATAGGGCATTAGAAATTTTTTACTAATATAAGTATAACAAAACAATCAACTACATTCTACCGGATCAATACCATGGTCCCATTTTTGGTGATGATACTGCCGGTATAATCCGTTCCTTTTACCATCCATACATATCCGCCGGGGCTCTGAGGTACCCCGTTGACCATGCCGTCCCAACCCCGGCCAATGGCTGAAGTATTAAAAACGAGCTGACCGAGCCGGTTATAGACCCTGAAATAATCCAGCGACGAAATGCCCACGGGAATGGGCCGGAACAACGCGTTGACAGCCGTGCCAGGCGTAAAGGCATTCGGCACAAAAATATCCGGTCTTGTTTTGAATACTTTCACAGTGATTGATCCAAAGCCGGTACACCCGTTGGGCGTAGTGGCTTTCACTGTATATTTTATGATGTTATCGCTGAGCGTATAGGTTGCCAATGGATCTGCAATGGTTGGATCGTTGAGTTCAGTAACGGGCAGCCAGGAAAAAAGATCCGGACCCGGATCGCTGGAACTTACATGGAACTGCATCGGTTCTCCGACTACCACGGATGTATCCCGCCCGGCGTTGACAATAACCGGTGTCAGTACATTCACATGAATGGTATCTTTCAATGGGTTCGGACATCCTTCATTGAGCACAAATAGAACATAGTCGGTGCTGCTATCGGGCGTCACATTGTTTGAAAATTGTAAGGGCGGATTAAAATTTGCAGTGCCCGTTAGGCCGGCGAGCCAGGCATAACGGGTTCCGACATAGATGCTGCTATGGAGAGTCGCCGTTG
>JAYWCS010000215.1:0-2008 GCA_043780315.1 Bacteroidota bacterium
CGGTTATTCCTGTATGGGATATGAAATTGCCGGTGCCCTGGGATCGAAGATGGCAGATCCTTCCAGAGAAGTGTATGCGATGCTGGGCGACGGAAGTTATCTGATGATGAGTCAGGAAATTATTACGGCCATACAGGAGGGGTTTAAACTCACAATCATTCTGATTAATAATAATGGCTATGCGAGTATTGGCGGATTGTCTGAATCGCTGGGTACGGAAGGCTTTGGTACCAGTTACGCGTATCGAAATAAAAGATCCGGTCAGCTCGACGGCCGTGTGCTGCCGGTAGATCTTGCATTGAATGCAGCGAGTCTGGGCGCGACGGTGATTAAAACGCAGGACTTAAAAACATTTAAAGTCGCGCTGGAAGATGCGAAAAAAATAACGAACACAACGGTCATTTATATTGAAACAGATCGCACCCGCGGCGTGCCGGGATATGCCTGGTGGGAAGTGCCTGTGGCCCAGACTTCCACCAGCAGCAAGGTGAAAGCTGCGTATGAGAAACTCAGTAAAAATAAAAAGAGACAAAAATATTATTTATGAATACGTTACAAAATTATATCAATGGGAAATGGATCAGCAGCCATAGTGCCTCCAGCATACCGGTACTCAATCCGGCTACGCAGGAAGTACTCGCCCAGGTTCCTTATGGAGATGAAACGCATGCCGATGTTGAACAGGCTATAGTGGCTGCGCAGGCGGCCTATCTGGAATGGAAAGCGGTTCCGGTACTCAAGAGAATTCAGCCTCTATTCAAACTGAAACAATTACTGGAAGAAAACAGAGAGGAGATCAGCCGTTTGATTACGCTCGAGTGTGGTAAAACATTAGCCGAATCGAATGGTGAGATACAGCGCGCCATCGAAAATGTGGAAGTTGCCTGCGGTGCTCCCATGCTGATGCAGAGTGAGTTTTTAGAAAATGTCGCAACAGGTGTTGATGAATACATGATTCGTCAGCCATTGGGTGTAACAGCCTGTATTGCGCCGTTCAATTTTCCGGCGATGATCAGCTTTTGGTTCTTGCCATATGCTATTGCCACCGGCAACAGCATGATCGTAAAACCTTCGGAGAAAGTGCCGATGACGATGATGAAGATTTTTGAGCTGCTCGATCAGATCGATTTACCCAAAGGCGTTATCAATCTGGTGCATGGCGGGAAAGCCACGGTGGACGGACTTCTCAAGCATCCTTTAATCCGATCAGTTAGTTTTGTCGGCAGCACGGCCGTAGCGAAATATGTATATTCTACCGGTACGGCGCATGGCAAACGCGTGCAGGCACAGGGCGGAGCAAAAAATCCCGTGGTGATCCTGCCGGATGCGGACCTGGATATGACCGCGCAAATTATTACTGACAGTGTATTTGGTTGCGCGGGACAACGTTGTCTGGCGGCATCGGTCGTAATCACCGTGGATCAGAACGGGAAGATGAAAGATGCCTTGTATGAAGCAGCGAAGGCCAGAACGGTGGGCTATGGTTTAGATGCAGGCATAGAAATGGGACCGGTAATCAACCCCGAAAGCAAATCGCGCATTGAACGCCTCATCGATCAGAGCGTTACCGAAGGCGCCTCTGTTTTACTGGATGGCCGCAATAAGAAAATCATCGGGTATGAAAAGGGAAATTTTGTTAGTCCGACAATCATCGAAAATGTTTCTCTCGGCGGTGAAATCATTCACACGGAAATTTTCGGACCGGTCATGAGTCTTCTGCATATGAAGTCGGTGGAAGAGGCAATTGCTTTTATCAATCAGGGTATCTATGGAAATATGGCCTGCCTGTTTACCGGCAGTGGAAGCAATGCACGCAAATTCCGCAATGAAGCAATGGCCGGAAACATTGGAATTAATATTGGTATCGCGGCACCCATGGCACAATTTCCTTTTAGTGGATGGAAAGAAAGTTTTTTTGGTGACCTCCACGGACAGGGAAAACATGCGATTGAATTTTTTACACAGACCAAAGTAGTCATCGAGCGCTGGCCAAAAGAATGGACACGCA
>JAYWCS010000216.1:0-6331 GCA_043780315.1 Bacteroidota bacterium
GGTCAGCCAGAAAATCTGGTTTGGAATGGATTGTTCTGGATGATGCAGTTATTTATTTGCGTGAATGCCGTTGCTAAAACTTTTATGCAGGAGGGAAAGGGCCGGCAACTGTATTTTTATTCCCTTTGCAGTCCGGTTCATTTCATGCTCGCCCGAATGATATTCAATGTACTCCTGATGTTGCTGATGAATGGGATCAGCCTGTTGCTTTTCACTTTATTACTGGGTTCACCCCTGAGTCATCCATTACTTTTTATGGGCATTTCCTGCTTCGGAGCCGCGAGTATCAGTTTAATTTTTAGTTTTTTAGCGGCCATTGCTGCCAGAGCGCAGCAAAATGCGGCCCTGATTGCCATATTAGGATTTCCACTTATAATTCCCGAACTGATGCTGATGATGCGTTTATCCTCGCTGGCTTTTGCAGATGTTTTTCAAAGCGGTTTGTTATCCATTATTTTATTATTAGCCAGCTTTGATATCATGGTGATTTTATTATCCGTTATCTTGTTTCCTTTTTTATGGAAGGATTAAATACGAAGGTTGTTTTTAAGGTTTGACTGCCTTATCCTATTTTTACACTCCGTTATTTAACTGGCCTCCTGACTGCACAAGGTTACCATTATGCTTCGTAAGAATTGGTGGAAAATATTGAGTATCATTTTTCTGGTTTATACGTTCACGGCCGGCTTTTTAGGCTCGGTTCCGGTGAAGCCGATATTGAATGAAACCATTCGCAACCTGTATTTTCATGTGGCCATGTGGTTTGCCATGATGATCTTTTTTATCGTATCGGTGGTTTATTCTGTAAAATATCTAAGGCATAATAATCCGGTCCATGATGTGTATGCCGTAGAGTTTGCCCGCACCGGTATCGTCTTTGGTTTTCTCGGTTTGGTCACTGGTTCCCTTTGGGCGAAATACACCTGGGGTGCTTTCTGGAGTAACGATCCCAAACAACTGGGAGCGGCCATCGCCTTGTTGATTTACCTGGCGTATTTTGTTTTACGAAACTCATTAACGGATATGGATAAGTCCGCCCGCATCGGTGCGGTGTATAATGTATTTGCTTTTGCCATGCTGTTTCCAACCATTTGGATTATTCCGCGACTGGTGGAAAGTCTGCATCCCGGGGGCATGGGAAATCCCGCACTTGATACACACGATATTGATAACCGGATGCGATTGGTATTTTGGTTCGGTGCCATACCCGGATGGGTATTGCTCGGCACCTGGATTGCCACCCTGCGCATCCGATTACAAAAATTTGCCATTAATCACGAGCTCCATGTATAAAATTTTTCAACGTGTATTTTTTTTATTTACCGGATTATTGATGACTGCTTATCTGCAGGCGCAGGACAGTCTGAAAAATGAAAAGCCCCAGATGGCTTCCCTGATGCGTTCCA
Organism: Bacteroidota bacterium; assembly: GCA_043780315.1. Taxonomy (GTDB): domain Bacteria; phylum Bacteroidota; class Bacteroidia; order Chitinophagales; family Chitinophagaceae; genus Puia. The sequence goes on from JAYWCS010000216.1 coordinate 1,407, forward strand.
ACGGAAAAATTTATGTGGTGGTAGCTGTTCTCCTGATTATACTGAGTGGATTGTTTATATATCTTATTCAGGTGGATCGCAAGCTGAGCCGTCTGGAGAAGAACAGTAAATGAGTTTTATTAAAAAAATTTTTAATCAAATAACGATGTATGGCTGCCAGAAATGAATATAAATTTTTTGAAGCGGTAGAAAAAAGTTTTGATAAAGCGGCTCCCTTTACCACATGGGACCCCGGTATTCTTGAACAGATTAAACAGTGCAATGCGGTTTATCGTATGTACTTCCCCGTTAAAATCGGCGATAAAGTAGAAGTGATCAAAGCCTATCGGGTGCAACATTCCCATCATAAAACGCCCTGCAAAGGCGGGATCCGTTTCGCCTTGTCGGTGAATCTGGATGAAGTGATGGCACTGGCTGCACTGATGACCTACAAATGTGCGATTGTCAATGTGCCCTTTGGGGGCGCCAAAGGTGGAATCACCATCGATCCGAAAAAATATTCGGTTTATGATCTAGAGAAAATTACCCGCCGCTATACTTCCGAACTGATTAAAAAGAATTTTATTGGTCCGGGTACCGACGTGCCCGCACCGGACTACGGTACCGGTGAAAGAGAAATGGCTTGGATTCTGGATACCTATATGAGTATGCGCCCCGGGGAGATTGACGCCATCGGCTGCGTTACCGGAAAGCCAGTTACACAGGGCGGGGTGCGCGGAAGAAAAGAAGCGACCGGACTCGGTGTTTATTACGGAGTGCGGGAGGTGTGTCATATTAAAGAGGTGATGGATAAACTCGGTCTGGAGACCGGGGTGGAAGGAAAACGTTTGGTGGTGCAGGGTTTGGGAAATGTTGGATATCATGCGGCGAAGTTTTTTCGGGAAGGCGGCGCTAAAGTAATCGGGCTCGCAGAGTTTGAAGGGGCAATTATGAATCCGGCCGGACTAAATGAGGAAGAAGTTTTCCAGCATCGTAAAAAAACGGGATCTATCTTAAATTTCCCCGGTGCAACGAATATTATAAAATCAGTCGACGCACTGGAACTCGATTGTGATATCCTGATTCCGGCTGCATTGGAAAATGTAATCAACGGGGAAAATGCACCGCGCATCAAGGCAAAGATTATCGGTGAGGCAGCGAATGGCCCGCTCACACCGGAAGCCGACGAAGTGTTTATTAAAAAAGGGGTGTTGGTTATTCCGGATATGTATCTGAATGCAGGCGGTGTAACGGTATCCTATTTTGAATGGTTAAAAAACCTGAGTCATGTCCGGTACGGTCGTATGGAGAAACGATTTACAGAAAATCTGAACACGCATATTCTGGGGCAACTCGAAGAGCTTACCGGAAAAAACGTACGTACCAAGGAAAGAGAATTCATCATGCATGGACCGGAAGAAGCCGATCTGGTGTATAGCGGACTGGAAGAAACGATGATCACAGCTACTCATGAAATCATGAATTGCTGGAAGAGTAATCCGTCTATTCCTGATATGCGTACAGCCGCTTATGTAGTTGCGATTAATAAAGTGGGAACGAGTTACGCCGAACTAGGTATATTTCCTTAGTTGACAGTAACTGAAGTGATTGATTTTTTCCAATTTTCCTATTCGGTTTTCATTCATCGTAGGTTGGCAACACATTCATTTCTTCAAAATCGATCAGGGCTTTTTTATAAGCATGACATTGCTGACCGTTGGTAATTACCAGATATTTAACGGGTATGGCCAGATTGTAATGTAATGCCTGCCAGAGCACGGTTTTGTCGAGCGGCTTTTGCATCGCTTTACATTCAATCATCATCCACGGCTTCGCAGCCTTGTCGAAAACGAGAATATCGAAACGTTTGTTCATCTCCCCGAGTTTCATTTTTTTCTCTACAGCGATATAGCTGGTCGGATATTTTTTCACCTGCAGTAAATACTGTATAAAATTCTGACGCACCCATTCTTCTTCTGTCAGTCGCACCCATTGTTTGCGTTGTTCATCAAAAATGAATTCCTTACCAGATTCTTCTTCTTTGATTTTATATGGATAGTGCGGGTAATAGATTTTAATCATGACTCAACTATTTGCTAAATTACAGTATGTCGTTCGCAGGTAAGGTTTGAATCATGTGTATGAATCCCGGGTTGAATTTATGAAAACTAAAGAAGAAATTGTCAGCAACTGGCTTCCGCGTTATACCGGCGAGAAACTGGAAAATTTTGGGGCGTATATTCTGCTCACAAATTTTTCCCACTATGTGCATTTGTTTGCCACGATGCATAAGGTGCCGGTGGTGGGGGAGGGAAGACCCATGCAATGTGCGACTGCCGGCGATATCAGTATTATCAATTTTGGGATGGGAAGCCCCACCGCCGCCACCATCATGGATCTGCTGAGTGCCATTTCGCCCAAAGCCGTATTATTTCTGGGTAAATGCGGGGGATTGAAAAAGCGAAACAAACTGGGCGATCTGGTGTTGCCGATTGCCGCGATCCGCGGCGAAGGGACCTCCAATGATTATTTTCCTCCGGAAGTGCCGGCCCTGCCGGCCTTTGCACTTCAAAAAGCCATCTCCACCACCATTCGCGAATTTGGGGTGGATTATTGGACCGGCACCGTATATACCACGAACCGGAGAGTCTGGGAACACGATGATGTATTCAAAGAATACCTGAAAAAGATCCGGGCCTATGCCATCGATATGGAAACGGCGACTATATTTTCAGTTGGTTTTTACAATAAAATTCCGACGGGTGCCTTGTTGCTGGTCAGCGATCAGCCCATGATTCCGGATGGCGTGAAAACGGCGGACAGCGACCAGCGCGTGACCGGTGACTATGTAGAAGTGCATCTGAAAATCGGGATCGATTCACTGAAACAATTAATTAACGGAGGACTCACCGTTCGGCATCTTCGATTTTAATTATTCACTTGCTTCCACTCCTTCAAATAAAAAATTTAACGGTTGATTTTCCGGATTCGGAAAACAATATTCCGGCACTGCGGGATTTCTCCATGGAATTGAACCGGGGCGAGCTGCTCGCCATCGTAGGCGAATCGGGATCCGGGAAATCCGTGATGGCACTCACCCTGATGCGATTGCTGAGTTCGGCTGCCCGTATCCGGAGCGGATCAGTTTTATTTTCAGCAGATGGGCAGCACGCTGTCGATTTGCTTTCGATGCCCGAAAAAATATTTCAGACATTTCGGGGCAATCAGCTGGCTATGATTTTTCAGGAGCCGATGACTTCTTTAAATCCGCTGATGACCTGCGGTGCGCAATTACGCGAACCTTTGATGATACATAAAAAATCAAACCGGGCGGCAGCGAAAAAAGAAGCGCTGCAACTACTTCACAAAGTGGAATTGCCCGATCCGGCAAGTATCTATAACCGGTATCCGCATCAACTCAGTGGCGGACAAAAGCAACGGGTCATGATTGCGATGGCCATCAGCTGTAAACCCGTGCTATTGATTTGTGATGAACCCACCACGGCCCTGGATGTTCGCGTGCAGCAAAATATTCTGCGACTGCTCAAAGATTTACGAAAGACCGAAAATATGGGGATGATTTTTATTACCCACGACCTCGGACTGGCAAGTGATCTGGCGGACCGTGCCCTGGTGATGCTACGCGGGCAGCTGGTGGAATGCGGACCGGTAAAATCCATTTTTCTGAATCCGCAACAGGCTTATACCCGTGGACTCCTGCTTTGCCGTCCCGTTTTATATCCGAAAGGTGTGCGGCTGCCTGTGGTATCCGATTTTACGGAGCCTAAAAAAATATCCGATTGTAAGGTTCTGAACGATACCGCCTTTTCCCGGCCGCCGGATAAAAGAGAAGTATTAGTCAAGGTCAGAAATCTTCATCTGCGGTATTCGTCCGGAAAAAACTGGTTCGGTAAAGAAAAATACGCTGTTGATGCACTACAGGATATCAGCTTTGAAGTTTTCCGGGGGGAAACGCTTGGCATCGTGGGCGAATCCGGTTCGGGTAAAACGACTATTGGAAGAGCGCTGCTGGGCTTAAATAAGCCCACGGGGGGCAGCATTTCTTATGATGGAAAGCAATTGCTGGAGATGGATAAAAAAGAGCTGGCTGAATTCAGAAAAAATATTCAGATTGTATTTCAGGATCCTTATTCGTCTCTCAATCCGAGAATGATGATCGGCGCCGCCATTGCCGAACCCCTGAAAGTTCACGGCAATCTGCCTGCTCCTGAAATAAAAGAAGAGGTGTTGGAATTACTCCGTAAAGTAGACCTGAAAGCAGCGCAATACAACCGCTATCCACATGCATTCTCCGGCGGTCAGAGACAAAGAATTGTGATCGCGCGCGCGCTGGCATTAAATCCCGGATTTGTTGTCTTTGATGAATCGGTTTCTGCACTGGATGTGAGTGTTCAGGCGCAGGTATTGAATCTGATCAATGATTTGAAAGCAACCCTTGGTTTTACCGCCGTTTTCATTTCGCATGATCTGTCGGTGGTCAGATATTTGTGCGACCGGGTGCTGGTGATGGAAAAGGGGCATATTGTTGAGTCGGGCGAGGTGGAGTCGGTTTACAACGATCCCCAAACAGCCTACACCCGATCGCTGATTGAAGCGATACCGGGAGGTTTTGAAAGGAATTAGTATTAAACCGTTCCATTGAAAATTGAATTTTCTTCGTTACCTTCGCCAACTTGTAAAATCATGCCGTAACATGATCGAATCCGGTGCCGTAAGACCTGGTTTGATACCATCTCTGCCTTGCTTCATTCGGCTCATGTAACGGGAACTTAAAAAAATTTCTTACTGAATGAAGCTTTCCCAGTTCAAATTCGACCTGCCCCTCAATCTGATCGCCCAGCATCCCGCCAAAAGAAGAGAAGACAGCCGTATGATGGTTGTCCACCGCAAAACCGGACAAATAGAAAACAGGCATTTCCGGGATG
>JAYWCS010000217.1:0-5013 GCA_043780315.1 Bacteroidota bacterium
GTCGACTTCTTCCAGATGACTCGTAGAAGCGGGACTGGGTTCCGTTACGACAGCCGTTATCTGTGCTGGGATTTCAGTTCTTACTTCTTCCGCTGCTGAAACTTCGGCAACGGGTTCGGTCGTTACATGATTTTGTTCATCATGCGATGAATGTTCATGATGAACCGAAGTATCATTTGGTTCATGGTTCATCCCGTCGCCATTTTCATTCACCTGATCGTGGTTGAACGCATCGAAATCGAAATCAGGCATAAGATCAGTTTTTACATAATCTACTGCTTCGGTGAGTGCCTTGATGAATTTATTAAAGTCTTCTTTGTAAAGGAAGATTTTATGACGGTCATAGCCGTCTTCATTAAATTTTTTGCGGCTTTCAGTAATCGTCAGATAATAATCATTACTGCGTGTTGCCCGGACATCAAAAAAATAAGTTCTGCGCTTACCCGCTCTGATCCGTTTGCTGTATACGCTCTCCATTCGTTTGTCATTATTCTCGTAAGCCACGTTGTTTGATTTAGGTTAAAAATGCTTCAAGCCCGTACAAATATAATATTGTTATAGAACTGGCAAAAAATTCCCCAATTTTTTAAATAAAGGGTATTTGTACGTAAATAAGCGTCAGTCGTGGGTTTAAACTTCCTCGCCGGTTTCCTGCTGCTGTTTGTAGAGTCGGGTATAGTGTCCGTTCAGGGCCAGTAACTCGCCGTGTGTGCCTGTTTCGACAATTTTACCGTGATCAAGCACCACGATCCGGTCAAATTCAAAAAGGGAAAAGATGCGGTGGGTAATGATGAAAGCCGTTTTATGTTCCAAATAACGGTACAGGTTGCTGATAATCTCTTTTTCCGTACGGGCATCGACGGCACTCAGACAATCATCAAAAATGATGATATCATGTTTGCCGGCCAGGGCGCGGGCGATGGAGATCCGTTGTTTCTGGCCCCCACTCAGGGTTACACCCCGTTCGCCGATCAGGGTATCGTAACCATTTGAAAACTGACTGATTTCGGAATCCACACTGGCAAAACGGGCCGCTTTTTGAGCGTTCTCCGCTGTTTTCTCGTCCATGCCAAAGAGGATGTTGCCGGTGACCGTATCACTAAACAAAAAAACATCCTGTGGAACATAGCCAATCTGATTTCTGAAATCGGGCAGATCCAGACTGCGGATATCATTTCCATCCATACGGATGGTGCCTTGGGTGGGATCATAGAATCGAAGCAATAGTTGAGCAAGGGTGGTTTTGCCACTGCCTGTTCTTCCGATAACAGCAATTTTTTCTCCTTTACGCACTTCCAGATTGAAATCTTTGATGGCCTGTATGCCGGTATGGGGATAAGTGAAGTGTACGTGATCGAAGGAAATATTACCGGTGAGTGTTTGTTTCACGGCCATTGGAACATCCTGAATTTTCGGTACGGTTTCCAAAAACTCATTTAATCTTTTTTGCGAAGCGGAAGCCCGCTGGATCATACTCGCTACCCAGCCGATGGCACTTACCGGGAAGGTGAGCATTGTAATATAGATCACAAATTCGGTAATGGTACCGAGGTCGGTCTGGTGTGTGCCCCGGATTACATAAAATCCTCCGAGCATGATGGTCAAAAGCGTGCTCAAGCCAATCAGTAAACCCATCGAGGGAAAATAAATCGCTTCGAGCTTCGAGAGGCTGATGGCATTTTTCCGGTATTCTTCACTGTTATTGGTAAAGAATTGAATCATCGCGGATTCCTGTACAAACGATTTAATAACCCGGATGCCGCTATAAGATTCCTGGGCATTGGTTGTCAGGTTACTGAGCAGGGCCTGTATTCTTTCGCTCTTTTTATGAATCATTGTATTCACCAGGTAGATGGTGATAGCGAGAATCGGCAGCGGCGCCAACACATAGAGGGTGAGCAGGGCATCTTTGCGGATCATGAAATATAAACTGAATCCAATCGTCGCCATCAGGTTGATGAGATACATAATGGCCGGACCCGTATACATTCGTACCCTGCTCACATCTTCCGACATGCGGCTCATCAGGTCGCCGGTACTATGTGTTTTATAGAATGTAGTGTCGAGGCGCTGGTAATGCTGATAAATTTCGTTTTTCTGATCGAACTCTATGTGGCGGCTCATCACGATGAGGGTTTGCCGCATCAAAAACATAAACACGCCGCCAATTACGGCCAGCAATAACAAAGTAATTCCCGAGATCGCCACTTTGTGACTAAAACTTTGACGGGTAGAATTTAATGTGCGGATGATTTTTTTTACGAGAATATCGTAGTTGGCCGTATCTGCAATATGACTGTTGGCCTGATCGATTTTTGCTTCGGGAGAAATCGTCCCGGCCACGGGCGGATGTCGGCTGGCGGTTGATAGTTCTTTTTCAACCGTATTTACTACATAGCCCGTGACCTGAGGGGCCAGGATACGAAAATAGTTGGAGAGAATGACAAAAAGGAGGCCCAGCAAAAGCCTCCATTTATATTTCCAGAAGTATTTATTAACAGCCCGTAAATATTTCAAAAGCTACCGCATTTTACCTGCGCAAATTTACGAGAATGGGACTACATCCGGTTAAATAGGGAGGCTTTTGCTGCTGAGCCAGCGAATTGAATGCTCTAATGCAATCGCTTGCCGGCCTCAACGTATACTAGACAGCTTCTTTTTCATGAATTCCGTCTGGCGTGGAAATCAGTAAATGACCCTGCATGTATTTTTCAGCATGCTGGCTGAAATCCAACCCTTCTTCTTCTTCTTTTGTGCTCACCCGGATTGGCAGCAGATAGTTGATGAATTTGAAAATACCAAAAGATACAATAAAGCTATACGGAACCACAATCAGCAAGGCTTTCACCTGCGTAAGAAAAAATGAAAAATTACCATACCACCATCCGTCGTTGCCCGCTGCATTAATCGTTTTGGTTGCAAAAATGCCGGTCATCAGCATGCCCACCATTCCGCCGATACCATGACAGGGAAATACATCGAGGGTATCATCTACTCTGGATTTGGAACGAATATGTACGGCCGTATTTGAAATAATGGCCGCGATTGCGCCAATAAAAATACTCTGTGGGATAGCGACAAATCCGGCAGCGGGTGTGATCGCCACCAGGCCAACCACCGCACCGATGCAAAAGCCGAGTACGGAAGGTTTTTTGCCTTTGATCACATCAAAAAACATCCAGGAAAGACCGGCGGCTCCTGCAGCAACGTTTGTGGTTGCAAAAGCAGATACCGCGAGACCGTTTGCGGCACCGGCTGAGCCTGCATTAAATCCAAACCATCCGAACCAGAGCAAACCCGTGCCGATCAGCACATAAGGAATATTAGCCGGGGGTATTTCAATATGTTGTTTACGAATATTTCGCTGTTTCAAAACCAGTGCGCCCGCCAATGCCGCACAGCCTGCCGAGATGTGAACGACGGTACCGCCGGCAAAATCCAACGCACCCATTTTTGCCAGAATGCCATCCGGATGCCAGCTCCAATGTGCGAGTGGTGCATATACGAAAATAGCAAACATGACAATAAACAAGACATAAGAAGTAAAACGAATGCGTTCCGCGACGGCCCCCACCACGAGTCCGGGAGTAATAATGGCAAACATCAGCTGAAAAAGGGCGAATAAGGTCAGCGGTACGGTGGGCATAAATACCCAGGGCTCGCCGGAGTTTACTCCTTTAAACATAAAATGGGTCATTGGATTTCCGATGATCCCGTGTACACTTTTCCCAAAACAAAGGCTGTATCCGAAAATCACCCAGATAACAGAAACTACACCGGCAGCTATTAAGCTCTTGATCATTGTCGAAATCACATTTTTCCGGTTCACCATCCCCCCATAAAAAAAAGCCAGGGCGGGCGTCATCAGAAAAACCAGCGCAGTGGCGACCAGCATCCAGGTGATGTCTGCCCCATTGTATTTTCCGCTGTCAAAATTTGGCAGGGAGGGAACAAATAGGGCGGATACCGCAATTGAAATCAGGATTAAAAAAGGAGCGGCTGTTTTGAGTGTGATTTTGTTCATGCTGAAATAATCTTGTAAATGAAATGTTAACGGGGCATCATATCGATGGGAAAATAAAACAAATTCATATTAAAATACATATAAAAATTAAATTAATATATATTTTTCATATAAGTAAAATCATTATTTGTTATAAACCCAGCTATAAAATTGTAATTATCTTCAAATTAAGCCTTAAATATGTGAGATCTGGTTAATTTATTGTAAAGACCGAGTTTCGCCTGAGGCCGATTAAAAAAGTGATTCAGCAGAGTTACGAATATAAAATACCCTAATGTATCGTAACACTCCCCGATCACGCACCGAATCTGAGAACCGATACGCGCGACCTGGCTCATTGAATGTTCTTTTTATCCCGTCCCGATTGAATTCCCGGCCTTGTTCGGACAACGAAGTAATGTTCATGGAACAGCAAAGGGAATAATTTTTATAATCCTGTAATTACACCTAACTCTGCATCAGAAATTACTATAACCTGAGTTAGCACATGGCCCGAATTGTACTCTGCGTCGATGATGATCCGGACGACCGGGAATTAATACGAAACGCGATTTTTAACGTAGATCCATCCTATACCGTTGCCTACGCGACCAATGGAAAGGAAGCATTGCAATTTCTGCTGAGAGCGATAGACACCGAATTGCCCTGCCTGGTCATCCTGGATATTAACATGCCGGTAATGGACGGTAAACAGGCTGTCTTGGAAATCAAGAAGTATGAAAAATTAAATCAGGTACCGATCGTGGTTTTTAGTACTTCCAATCATCCAGCTGATTTCAATTTCTGCCAGCTCCATGGAGTGGAACTTATAACCAAACCGGCTAACTTCAAACAAATCACCCGGGAAGCGGAGAGACTACTCCAGCATTGCTCAGAATAGGTATCCATTGAATAAGTTTTTATTTTACCCTATATGATCCGTCGAGCTGAATAAGCCTTATTTTATTAAGTGTTTTTTTATACAATTATTCCATTTACTGTCTAGCAGC
>JAYWCS010000218.1:0-8110 GCA_043780315.1 Bacteroidota bacterium
ACTTCCATGGTCATCATCGGATGGGTGCTCCGGAAAAAAGCCAGGCAGAATAAAGAGAGCTACCTGATGGGCGGCAAATCGCTCCCCTGGTACCTCCTCGGGCTCAGCGACGCCTCCGACATGTTTGATATCAGCGGCACGATGTGGATGGTGGCCCTATGTTTTATCTATGGGATGAAGAGTATCTGGATCCCATGGCTATGGCCTGTTTTTAACCAGATTATCCTCATGATGTACCTCTCCAAATGGCTGAGGAGATCCAATGCAACAACCGGCGCGGAATGGCTCGCGACGCGCTTTGGGAGCGACCGGAAAGTAACCGCTTCGCATATCAGCGTGGTCATTTTTGCCTTGCTGGGCTGTTTTGGTTTTCTGGCCTATGGATTTGTGGGCCTGGGGAAATTTATGGAAATTTTCATTCCCTGGAGTTCCGTCGAACACTATATCCCCTTTCATGTTTCACCGGAATATGTTCCGCATATCTATGGAATCGTCTTTACCCTTTTTGCCACTTTCTATTCAGTGATCGGTGGAATGCATAGCATTGTGATTGGCGACCTGATTAAATATATTATATTGACGGTTGCCTGTATCGCAGTTGCCATCATCGCGATCATTCATTTACGGGGTCAGCATTTGCCAGTGCCGGACGGATGGAATAGTCCTTTCTTTGGAAAAAATCTGGGGCTGGACTGGTCTAAAATTATCGTGGATGCCAATAAAAAAATTGCCGAAGACGGATTCAGTCCGTTCGGATTCTTTTTTATGATGATGCTGTTCAAAGGCGCCTTCGCCAGTCTGGCGGGCCCGGCGCCGAATTATGATATGCAGAAAATATTATCCACCCGTTCCCCGAAAGAAGCGTCTAAGATGACCGGCTTCGTATCGATCGTCCTGTTGCCGGTCCGGTATGCATTAATTATTGGATTAACGGTGCTGGCATTGTTGAATTATCATCAGCTGGATCTTTCCGATCCGACCGGAACAGATTTTGAAAAAATTCTGCCGGCTACGATTATTCAATTCATTCCGGCAGGAATCATGGGTCTGCTATTCACCGGCCTGCTGGGCGCGTTCATGAGTACGTTTGCCGGCACCCTCAATGCGGCGCAGGCTTATGTAGTGAATGATATCTACCTGAAATACGTGAATCCGCAGGCAAGTAACCGCCAGATTATTCACCGCAATTATGCAGTGGGTGTGCTGGTGGTTTTGCTCAGCATTGTACTCGGATTTTTTGTGAAGAATGTGAACAGCGTACTGCAATGGATCGTGGGTGCGCTCTATGGCGGATACATTGCGGCCAATATGTTTAAATGGTATTGGTGGCGTTTCAATGCCAATGGATTTTTCTGGGGTATGGCAGTTGGTATTGCCGCCGCATTGATTTTCCCCTATTTGTTTCCGGGCGATCTACCGCTGTATAAATGGCCCCTGTTATTCTTAATTTCCATTCTCGGATGTATAGTGGGAACCTATACACAAAAACCAACCGATATGGAAACACTGAAAAAATTTTATATGTCTGTCAGGCCCTGGGGTTTCTGGAAACCGGTTCAGATCGAAGTGATGCGCCAATATCCCGATTTCTTACCCAACCGGCGTTTCGGACTGGATATGTTTAATGTGGTAATCGGCATTATTGCGCAATGCTGCCTGACCATCCTGCCGATGTATCTGGTATTATGGATGAAAGTACCCTTCTTCGTCACCGTAGCCCTGTTAATAATCATCATTTTTATACTCAAAAAAACCTGGTGGTCAAAACTGGAGGATTAAAGACAATACTGATATGAAAAAAATGTTTGCTGACAGACTGGAAAATATAGAAAGCCGGCATAAGGAGATCATTCAACGGAAAAACAAAAAAGTAAAACCAAGTAAAAGTGGTGTGTACGAAAGATATGAGCATCCGGTATTAACAGCCGATCATATTCCGCTGGAATGGAAATATGATTTCAATGAAAAAACAAATCCATTTTTTCTCGAGCGTATCGGGATCAATGCGGTTTTGAATCCGGGGGCTATAAAATGGAATAATAAATACCTGCTGATGGCCCGGGTAGAAGGCGTTGACCGAAAATCCTTTTTTGCGATTGCGGAGAGTCCCAACGGCGTCGATCATTTCAAGTTCTGGGACAGGCCGGTACTGATGCCGAAACTCGATAACCAGGAAACAAATTTCTATGATGTACGGCTTACCTCCCATGAGGACGGATGGGTATATGGATTGTTTTGTACAGAAATGCGCGATCCTTCGGCTCCCGATGGTAACCAGTCGGACGCGATTGCGCAATGCGGGATCGCCCGCACAAAAGATATGATTAGCTGGGAAAGACTGAAGAATTTGTCGACCCATTCGGCCCAGCAACGCAATGTGGTATTACATCCCGAGTTCGTAAACGGCAAATATGCCTTTTATACACGGCCCCAGGATAGTTTTATCGAAGCCGGAAAAGGAGGTGGCATTGGCTTTGGCCTCGCAACGAATATGGAGCAAGCCGAGATTGAACATGAGAGCATCATTGACCAGAAAATTTATCATACCGTATATGAATTAAAAAATGGTCAGGGACCCACACCGATTAAAACGCCCCAAGGATGGATACATCTTGCCCACGGCGTTCGAAATACCGCAGCCGGCTTGCGTTATGTGCTGTATATTTTTATTACTGACCTAAAGGATCCCTCCAAACAGTTGTATAAACCAGGGGGTTATTTTCTGGCGCCCGAAGGAGAAGAGCGAATCGGCGATGTTTCAAATGTGGTATTTTCGAACGGCTGGATTACGGACGACGACGGAACCGTTTATATATATTATGCCTCTTCCGATACGCGTATACACGTGGCCGTTAGTTCGGTGGAAAAACTACTGGATTATGCGATGCATACACCGGCCGATCAATTCAGCTCCGCACATTCGGTACAGCATATCAATCAGTTGATCGAACAAAACGAAAAGCTTTTAAAACATAAAAAGTATTAAAATGCAAACCGGTTTTCATCCATGATCAAACTTTTTCTATGGTGCCCGAAAATGCCTGGCAGGACCTACCTGCAGAAATAGTGGAAGAACTTCAGCATATTCTGCATTATTGGGCGACGCATGCAGTTGATCGGCAAAACGGAGGATTTTTTGGAAGAATTGATCAGCAAAATTCCGTGATTGAAAGGGCTCCCAAAGGAGCTGTATTAAATTCAAGGATTCTGTGGAGTTTTTCTGCCGCCTATCAATATACCCATCACCCTTTACATCTCGAACTGGCAACCCGCGCTTTCGAATATATTAAAGATTTTTTTTTAGATCCGGTGCATGGCGGACTCTACTGGACTGTGACAACAACGGGAGAAATGCTGGACGCGCACAAGCAAATCTATGCGCAGGCCTTTGGAATTTATGGAATGAGTGAATATTTCCGGGCGTCGCAAAACGAGCAGGCGCTGGCGCTGGCCATTGATTGGTTCCAACTAATCGAAAAAAAGAGTCGTGATCCGGAGGCCGGTGGGTACACCGAGGCATTTGCACGTGAATGGACATTTCTGGCAGACATGCGATTAAGTGCGAGGGATGAGAATGCTTCTAAAACCATGAACACGCACCTTCACATCGTGGAAGCTTATGCCAATTTATATGAAGTATGGCCGGATCCGTCGTTGCGGGTGGCCATCGGGAACCTACTGCAAATTTTCGATGAAAAAATAATTCATCACGGTAGCTATCACCTCGGTCTTTTTTTCAGCACTGATTGGAAAATGGATGAAAGCCAGATTTCTTACGGACATGATATGGAAGCAGGCTGGTTACTTCAGTCCTGCGCAGAGTCTATTGGTGACAACGATGCGGTGAATGCCGCAAAAAAGAATGCATTAAAAATTACCGACGCGGCGATGGAAGGCTTAGATGCCGACGGTGGCCTGTGGTATGAATTCAATAGTAAAACCCTTGAACTAGTCGCTGAAAAACACTGGTGGCCGCAGGCAGAAGCCCTCATTGGACTCTGTAATGCCTGGGACATTTCAGGTAATACATTTTATAAAGAGGCCCTACTGAAAAACTGGTATTTCGTTAAAAATTATATACTCGATCATACCGGTGGCGAATGGAACTGGGGAGTGGATGCTAATAATAAAATAATGGCCGCCCAGGATAAAATCGGACTATGGAAATGCCCCTATCATAATATACGATCCTGTCTTGAAATATTAAAAAGATCAAAAAAACGATCAATTAGACCAACCACGGAAGAATACTAACAATAAGAAAGTGGCTGAAAAGAATGATCCATATTTACGTATTCTCGAATCTGATTTCCATCTTCATAAATCACCAAAAAAGATCTTCTGCGATCATCCGTTTTCTTTTGCAATTCAAGGATTTTACCAATCAGGTATTTCCTATCCACCCAGGAAAAACGACTCTCTATTTTCAAAAAATCCTGAAAAGAATAGATGATTTCTCCACTGACAAGTACGTGGACGGTACTTACAAATCCTTTTTCTGATACGGGCGACGCGTCGATGGAATACATGGGGATTGAGGTTAATAAGTGAATTTACAAGTCTCCCGAAGATGTCCGTATAATTATTATCCACATGTTGTGAACGCAACGGATCTGCTCGGTCGGAGAAAACCCTTTTTCAACAGGGAATAATATTTGCTCATGTTACCATTCCAGGGAATTGGTATTATTTAAAAACTGAATTGCATATCGATGACAGATCCAAAAGACGACTTAACAGAGAAAAACAAAGGTTCTGATACCATAACGAGCAAGCGGATAGCTAACGAGCATCTTGGATCATCAAACGCGTTTGAAGAAACGGAAAACCCCTTGTCACGCGATCCCGATAATATTTCTGATGAGAAACTGGATGAAATGCTGGATGATGAATCGGAAGACTCCTGAGAAAATTCCTGAAAATACCACGTTAATACACTTGGAACATTCCTGTTTTGGGAATGAGAAATGAGACGAGTTGTAGATGAAAATACACAGATATATTTCAAAACTAATTTTTATGGCGATCTGGCATCTTGGCATCATATAAGCAGTATAGAAAGTATAATTCCCCATCATGTTAAAAATAATGATCGTTGAAGATGACCTCGATTTGCTGCATGGGTTGCGGTTTCTACTGCAGGCCTACAATTGCAAAATCTGCCCATTATCAGATGCAGACGAAATTTTAAAAACCATTGGACTTTTACAACCTGATTTGATTTTGCTGGATATTAAGCTCGATCATGGAAATGGATTGGATGTTTGCCGCGACATAAAAAATAGTTATTTAAAAAACACACCGGTATATATCATGTCCGGCTTGCCTGATTCTGAAAAAAAATCCTTAGAAGCGGGTGCTGATTTTTTTCTCGCCAAGCCTTTCGATTCAGAAACATTATTGGAGAAAATAAAAACGCTGGAAAATTCTTCCTTTGAGAACTTCAATTTTTAACGGGGCCTTTCGGTACCGGCGCATTCATTTACCTTCATTCTCGCTAGTTACCCATTCATGAATTAGACGAAAATGCTTACTTTTCCGTTATCGGCAGTAGAATTTTCGATTACATGGAGACAAAGGATGACTGGCAGTGGGAAATATCGGCTTACAGGCCATGGTTCCGGCTCAACGGCCGGGAACTCATTCAATATAAAGATTTATTGTTTCGGTTCGTTCGCAGAGATATCATTGCCAGTTACCAGCAAACGATTTTAGGGCCGATCTGGGTTTTTTTACAACCGCTTTTCACCACCCTCGTGTACTTTATCATTTTCAGCCGCGTAGCCAAAATCTCCACCGATGGGATGCCAGCGCTGCTATTTTATCTTCCGGGCACAATCATCTGGTCCTATTACTCGGATTGTATTACAACCACTATGAACACTTTTCAAAATAATGCCTATATTTTCAATAAGGTTTATTTCCCGCGGCTGATTGTGCCATTGAGTAGCGTACTCTTCCATTCATTTCGAATTTCTATACAACTGCTCCTTTTTCTGGTGGTATGTGTAGGATATATTATAAAAGGCCAACCCGTACATTTCGGCTGGGAGGTTTTGCTCATTCCGCTGTTGATTTTTATAACGGCCTGTTTTGCACTCGGCTGTGGACTCATTTGTAGTGTGCTGTCGGCAAAATACCGTGACCTGGATAATATCATGGCATTTATGCTGCGTCTGTTCATGTTTGCAGCACCGGTCGTTTACCCATCGTCCCTGATAGCACAGAAATACAAATTGATTTTCTGGCTGAACCCGCTGACACCCGTTATTGAAATATTCCGTTCTGCCTTTTTCCAGACGCGCCCGGTTCCTTTACTCTACATTAGTTTGAGTATGGTTACCACCTGCATCATATTATTTGCCGGAATTTTCTTATTCAACCGGAAAGAAATTCAAATCATGGACGTAATATAAACTATGGCAAAGAAAATGATTGAGGCGGAGAACATTTCCAAGTATTACCAGCTGGGTGCATTGGGAGCACAATCATTCAAAGAAGATCTTCGTGACTGGTGGACACGCAAATTAAAAAAACCAGCGCCGCAGGAAGATTCAGAGAGCATGCAACATATCTGGGCCCTGCAGGATATCAGTTTCAATCTGATGGAAGGAGAAGTGATGGGCCTGGTCGGTAAAAACGGCGCGGGAAAATCTACGCTGCTCAAAATCATTTCCAGAATAACGTTGCCCAGCAGGGGTCGTATTTTAGGAAGGGGAAGAATTGCCAGCCTGATTGAAGTGGGCGCCGGATTTCACGGCGAACTTACGGGGAGAGAAAATATTTATCTCAATGGTCATATCATGGGGATGAAGAAACGCGAGATTGACCGGAAATTTGATGAAATCATTGATTTTTCGGGCATCGCCCGTTTTCTCGACACGCCCGTAAAAAGATATTCCAGTGGCATGTACGTGCGGCTGGCCTTTGCCGTGGCCGCTCATTTGGATCCTGAAATTCTCGTGATTGATGAAGTGTTAGCGGTAGGCGATCTGGCATTTCAGAAAAAATGTTTACTCAAGATTCAATCGATTGCCCGGGAAGAAGGGAAAACCATTCTTTTTGTCAGTCATAATATTCAATCCCTGCGCAGTGTTTGCAATCAGGCGCTTCTATTAGAGAAGGGTAAAATGATTGCCTATGGCGATCCCGATGCCGTGATCGCCCGGTATGGATGTAAGAGTAAAGAACTATTTCCGGGTATTGAATATACCCCGCAGGGAGCGCTTCCGGGCAATAAATCGATTCGCGTAAGGCAGGTCAAGCTGGTACCGGCGTATATTGAACAACAACCGCTCATCGATGTACGGACTCCCCTTGCTATTCAATTTGAATTCTTTTATCAATCCGCCGTTCCCGGCGGACTAACCGTGAACCTGGAGATGTTCAATTATAGCGGGGACTGTATTTTTGAACTGGTTTCTGAAAAACAGTTATTAAAAAATGGTCTGATTCAAGGTGTTTGCAACATACCGGGTAATTTTTTAAATACCGGTGTTTATCATATCTCACTGGCTTTTATTAGTAATCAGCAGGAGGCTCTTTTTTACCTGGACTCCTGCCTGACTTTTGAAGTAGAAGACTTCCAGAATTCCGGGAATTGGTCGGGGAAGCGGCCCGGGATCGTAAGACCCTCATTTCCAATACTATTAACTCAGGATCAACCGCTGTTATGAAATGATCAATATTGGCTTTATATTTGTTTTCTGAGTATTTGTACTTGTCCATCCCCCCCTGAAAACATTGATAACGAAAGCTTTTCCAATGATAGAACGAATTCCGCAACGTCCACCGGAAATCAAGCCGGTCGCTGACAACATTAAAAGACCTTTATGGTCTGTGATGATCCCCGCTTATAATTGCAGTCATTTCCTGATTGAAACGTTGAAAGCTGTGCTGGCACAGGCACCTGCCGCGGAATACATGCAGATTGAAGTGGTCGATGATTGCAGCACCGACACGGATGTTGACGCTCTTGTTCAACGTATTGGAAAAGGCCGGATTAAATATTATCGCCAACCGGAAAACGTGGGTAGCCTGCGTAATTTTGAGACCTGTCTTAACCGGTCCACCGGCCATTATATTCATTTGTTACATGGAGACGATCTGG
>JAYWCS010000219.1:0-2627 GCA_043780315.1 Bacteroidota bacterium
TACAATGAAGCTTACGAGTCTACTTTTCTTCCGTTAAAAGCAAAACGGCGCAACCTCTTTGCAACGGAATATCCAGATAGGTGAAACCATTTTTTTCAGTAGCGTTCAGCCAGACTGGATTTTCTCCTCCCGGATAGAAAGCCTGATAACGTGCAGGTTTCAAACTATGTAAATTTAAAAAAACAGTTCGTAAAATCAGCCGCACCTTGGCCGATTTTCCATAAACCACCGGGATCACATAACCGTTGGCTGTCTTAAAAATATTTACTTTAGCCTGCTGCTGTTCGATCTCTGCGACATGCGGTTTCAACACCCATTCTTTACCCGGCAGCATCGAAAGAAGCGGAGTATAATCAATGTAATATGAGTCGACGACAGAATCGGGCTGAATTGAATGATCGTTGCCGGGAAAGGGGCACATCGGATACACCCCCATATACAGATATTTCTGAAAGAAGGCATCGCACCCCTCCCTTTTTACGGTACTGGCGGTGTCGGTCCAACCCAGGGCGGTTTTTTCGACACAGAGAAACGCCGTTAAATTTAACGGCGCCCCAGCAAACGTAAATTCATCAAAGAGTCCGTCTGCTTGTTTTAAAATATCGATTCGTTTATCATGATTATTCAGAAAAATGTTTTTATTGGCCGCATGCATCATCGGACCCAGCGTATCCATCAGCTCCTTGAAAGAATGAATCAGGGAACGAACCGGTTTGCCGGCGACCCATGTTTTACCATCGTCCGCCTTAAAATTAAAAAGGCGAAGCCAGTCGAGCCGGTCGATGCAAATACCATCCGCACTCGGAATTTCACGAATATGTCGACGCGCCTGCTGTAAAAGAAAATCTTTATAGACCGGATTCCCGCAATCGGTGGCCACCGCGTCCTCCCAGGTATAGAGCGGTTCACCGGAAATCGGATCTGCCAGCATCGTACCGGGTATGGCATAAAAAAGAAAGTCGTTCCCATTCTTCCAGCGCTGAGAAGGCTCCGTGGTCATTTCTGCCGGCGGAGGATATTGAATTTTTGTTCCGAACTCAGTGACATTAAAATAACTCAACAAGTGAAACCCTTCCTTTTTAAGGCTCGCCGCAAAATGCTCCATCTGGTCGATCGAATTGGAAGGGCCGCCAAAACTTTTCCAATGGACATTCTTTTTCACCGGCGGCAGGAACATGCCCATGTAAGGAAAATCAAAACTCGCTTTCCAGTTGGTTCGGAAACCTAACTGCCGGAGTTTGATGGAGTCTGCCGGATTGAATATATCCGAGTATGCATCTGTTCCGGCGAGTTTTTCTGAATGGATATTTTTGGGTTTAAAATATTCCGGATAGCGCTCCGTCATCCATCCGAGTCCGCTGCGCCAGTCCGCCGCATGGGCAATCAGATCAACATGAAATTTCAATAGATGATTTTTTGAAATACGGTTGAAAAGACGGCTAAAAAGAACTTTACCCTTTTCATCCGTGCGCAGGGTCAGATCAATGAGATCATCGGCGGGGGATAAAACGATTGAAACCCCCTGATCAGATGCACGCTCGAGAATGGAGCAGATCGGAATACAAAATAAATTTCCGTCAAACGGACAGAGCCCGGCACTGGGATGTCCGCCATTGTAATAGGGCAGGCCATAGTAAAAAACCGTATCTAAAAAAGGAACCGGTTGCAGGGGATCCGTCCATTGGTTATTTGCCAGTCCGACAAATTCGGTATTCAGCGAGCCGCCGGGCACGGGTTGCAGGCTTTCGGGCAGAGGGTTGCGTTTGTCGGGTGGAGCACCCCAGGCCGTCCAGAACTGCGATTCCGGGCTGACGGGGTAAATTAGTTCTGTATTGATAGCGGCGCTCCAGGGAGTGTCGCTACCCAGGATCTCTATTTCCCAGCGTATACTGTTTCCCGTTGGAATCAATCTTTCGACGAGTTGACACGTGGTATGCAGAGAATCATTCAGCAGGGTTTTAATCCATTCCACTGAGCCATTCTTTTTTTGCATTATGCGGGTAACACCCTGCTGCTTTGTGCCTGCAATAGAAGTACAGGCGGTGAGTTTTTTATCCAGATGATTTTGAACAGAAGTTATTCCTGTAATTTTACCTTCATCTGATATTTTAATTGAAACATCCCGGTTGTGCACAACATACTGTTTCTGTGCGGTGATCCCCTGAAGGGAAAACAAAAAAAACAAAACGGTCAACCATCCCAATGGCAAATTACAATTCTGTTGATCGGCAGATTTCATTTCAATCATTTTAAAAGATCCGTTAGAGTTTAAATATAAGCACAAATTGGCTTTACTGAAAAACTTACACCATGAACGCTTCGCCTGGAATATTCAATAAATCATTTCGATAACTTCACCCGATGTCGTACTGCAGCGTGATAGAAAACATGACCGGGGACCGGAAGATATTGCATAAAAAATATCATGACCACCACTATGGTTTTCCCATTCACAATGATGATGAACTCTTCGGCCGTTTGATCATGGAAATCAACCAGGCCGGACTGAGCTGGGAAACGATATTAAAAAAGGAAGAAGGATTCAGAAAAGCTTATGATGATTTCTCTATCGAAATAGTGGCCGGCTATACGGCCACCGATCATACCCGGCTCATGAATGATCCGGC
>JAYWCS010000220.1:0-3225 GCA_043780315.1 Bacteroidota bacterium
GGTTCTGGCATGGCCGCTGCCGCACTGGTGAGCATGGCCAAAGGATCACTTTTGCAGTCTATCGGTGCCGCCTCATTGGCCCTTCAGAATTCACTCGGTTTGATTTGTGATCCTATCGGAAACCGGGTGGAAGCCCCTTGTCTGGGACGAAACGTAATGGCAGCGACAAACGCGGTTTCTTGCGCAAATATGGCCTTATCCGATTATGATCATTTGATTTCCCTGGATGAAGTTATTGAAACCATGCAGAAAGTGGGCAACGAAATCCACCATACACTGAGGTGTACCAATCTTGGCGGACTTTCCGTAACCAATTCAGCCAAAAAAATTGAAGAAAAATTAAATGAACAGCCACGATCGTTTTTTAAAAGCTGTTAGCAGACACCAGATCGTGTTACCGCTTGTACTGATCTGTGTGCTGTTTTTTATAGCTGCCAAAACCAACGGCCAGGCACCGGCTAAAGCATTTACCCATGCCGACACCCTTCGCGGATCCGTTACCCCGCAAAGAGCCTGGTGGGATGTAAACTTTTACGATCTGCATGTAAAAATAAATCTCAAATACAGTTCCATATCCGGAGATAATCAAATTACCTGTAAAGTACTGAAACCGAAAACTGAAATGGAAATCGACCTTGTGGTACAGGTGGGCCAATACCGTAAAGGGATTCAATATGCCGGTAAAGGTCATGCTGTTACCCGGCAACTACAGCTTAAGAAGGCCTGCAGCTATCTGGAAAAAAACGGCCTTGAACATGCCGGACCTTTCAGATCTCAAAGTGGATGAAATTTTTTACAACCTCACCAGACGCTTACAGAAATAAAAATACACCTATGTTTGAAATGAGGACCTATGTTGAACGTAGGAAGAAATTGAAGAAAGACATCGGCGGCGGATTGATTCTTTTGCTGGGTAATGAAGAAACGGGCATGTCTTATAAAGACAATTGTTATCCTTTTCGTCAGGACAGCTCATTTCTTTATTTTTTTGGTATTGACCGGCCTGGACTGGCTGCTCTTATCGATCTAGACAATCAACGAGAAATGATATTTGGCGATGATCTTTCTGTGGAGCAGATGGTTTGGACTGGATATCAGGAACCATTGACGACGCTGGCCGAGCGGGGTGGTATTTCCCTGGTTCATCAAGCCAGTCAATTGCAGCGATTAGTCCGACAGGCAAGCAGGCAAAAAAGAAACATCCATTTTCTGCCTCCTTACCGGCCGGAGCACCAGGAAAAATTGAATTATTTACTAGATGGGGTGATGGGTGCCACAGAAGGTAAACATTCCGTCAGCCTGATCAAGGCCATCGTTTCGCAGAGATCAAATAAATCTGCGGAGGAATTGCTGGAATTGGAAAAAGCTGTTGACCTCACCGTCGATATGCAATTGGCTGCCTTTCAATTTGGCCAGGAAGGGATGACAGAAGCCCAGATCGCCGGAAATATGCATTCGGTGGCCCTTGGCGCAGGCGGCAACCTCGCTTTTCCTATCATTTTTACTGTCGACGGCCAGATATTACACAATCATTACAGTAACCGAATCCTTCGCGGGCAGAAACTTGTTTTGAGCGATTGCGGAGCAGAAACGCCGATGCATTACTGCGGGGATTTGACCAGAACATTTCCCGTAAAGGAAACATTCACCAGTAAACAACGAGAGATTTATGAAATAGTCTTAAACGCGCACGAAGCGGCCATTGCGGAATTAAAACCCGGCAGGCCGTTCGTCGAGATCCATCTTATTGCATGTGAAAAACTGGTGGATGGCCTGCAACAGCTGGGTTTGATGAAAGGTGATAAAACCGAAGCGGTTGCCGCAGGCGCACATGCTGTTTTCTTCCCTTGCGGGTTAGGGCATATGCTGGGGTTGGATACCCATGATATGGAAAACCTCGGGGAGCAATATGTAGGATATACCGATCAGCTCCTGCAGAGCACTCAATTCGGATTGAAATCATTGCGCTTGGGTAGGCCTTTGGAATCTGGATTTGTCATTACCGTGGAGCCGGGCCTTTATTTTATCCCTTCGTTGATAGATTTGCGAAAAGCAGAAAATAAGTTTTTGGAATTTATCAATTACGAAAGAGTAAATGACTACAAAGATTTCGGCGGAATCAGAATTGAAGAAAATTTCTGTACAACGGCCTCTGGTGCGAAACTGCTCGGTAAAAATCTCCCCAAAACCGCCAGTGGAATAGAAGCGCTGAGAAAGTCATTAACCGACAGTTAGTTGCCATCTAAATTTTATAATAATCCGTTAGGTAATTGCTGGGAGATTTACCAATGATGCTTTTGAAAACACGATTAAAATTGGTCACACTGTTAAAACCGCAGTCGTACGCCACACCGGCTATCCCTTGCTGCGAACCTTCAATAAGCATTTTGCAAGCTTCATTTATCCGCACCTCATTTAAAAAAGACAAAAAAGTATGCAAAGTGTGTTTTTTAAAATACCGGCAGAACGCGTGCGGCGTCATATGCACCTGCATGGCGGCGTCATTCAGCGAGATCGGCTTACTATAATTCTGCATTATGTAGTTATACAAAGATCCTATGCGAATGCCATTGGATTCGCTGTACTGCAACGGTTTTGAGTAGGAAAGGATTTCCAGATTTTTTATTTTTGACAGGGTATGAAGGAGATCTATAAAATGGGTGAACTGTTCAACACCCGTCGTATTTTTAATGCAAAGCATTTTATTGGAAAATTCGGCAACCTGTTCATCGGGGATTTTGCCTCCGGAATTGCAGCGGAATAAAAAATCTTTAATATTTTTCATTTCCGGCAAATCAAAAAAGGGAGCTAATTTTCCGGAAGGATTGAAAAAGAGATTCAGGGAAGAACAGCGCTTTTTGCTTTTGGCAGCAAAATAAGAAGTATCACACTTGAAAATGTGGGGGCGGTTTGCCCCGACCCAGTAAATCTCATTCGGCCCGAACGTATGCATATTGCTGTCCACCACAATGGTTCCTTCGCCCTTTTGTACCCATGTGAGCTGAATTTCATCATGCCGGTGCAGGTATGGATAGAAATAAGGCAGTACATCTTTCTTAATAATGATGCTTTTATCGTGAATGACCGGGATGGTAAATTGTAAGATCTTCATGGTATGCTTTGATGAATATAGTCATTCAAGCGCGAAAACAGCCAGATATTAGTAATTTTTTGTCGAATAGGAATTATTTGGGGTAATTTCCGGTCAGTATCAACGATTCTCCG
>JAYWCS010000221.1:0-3479 GCA_043780315.1 Bacteroidota bacterium
GTCTGTACCAGCAATGGCTGAAAACCAATAATAGCAAAGAAATTGCAGCGGCAAAAACGCCGGTCCCGGCCCCTGTGAAAGAAACAGCTACCGTTGCACGGGTAAAATCAAAACTTTCTTTTAAAGAAAAACAGGAGTTTGAAAAAATAGAGAAGGAAATGGCTGATCTCAATAAAGAAAAAGATCGGCTGACAAACCAACTCCATGATAGTTCCCTGAACTATGATGAAATACAAAAACTTTCGAACCGCTTCACGCAGGTTACTGATAACCTGCAGTCAAAAGAATTCCGCTGGCTGGAATTGAGCGAAATAGAATAAACAACTATTTGCCGGTTTAAATGTTCGGAGTCAAGCGACTGAACGGTATCGGGCTGACACTGTATCATTAACGAACACGACACATATTCTTAAATTTTAAATTGCTGGTTTTCAAGCCATATTCTTTATGGCACCCCTTTGGCACTCGATGATACAGAACGTTTAAATTTGTTATCATGCTTACCAACAATCTGCTGACAGCCTGCCGGAATCTGAAAAGGCACAAAGTATTTTCTTTCATCAATGTAGCGGGACTGGCTGTCAGTCTAGCAGCATGTTGGCTCATTTTTCTCTATATAAAGGACGAACTGAGCTTTGACCGGTTCAATGAAAAAGCCGATCGTGTGGTTAGGGTTGTTCAGCATCAGTCATGGGACGGCGCCAATCTGAATATTGCACTCACCTCAGCACCTTTTGCGGGCGCCCTGAAACAAAATTTCCCTCAGATTGAAGACGCTGTGCGTATTGATGCCGAAGGAGGTGATCTGATTTTAACCGGCACCGGTGCGATAAAAGTAAATGATATCATTTCATCCGACCCATCCCTCTTTCGTATTTTCAGTTACAATTTCATGGAAGGATCTCCTGCAAAGGCTTTAAGCGATCCGCAGTCTATCGTGCTAACAGAAAGTCTGGCCCATACTATCTTCGGTTCGCGCGACAGTTATATAAATGAAATGGTGGTTTCCCCGGGTGGAATACCATCCCGTGTCTCGGCCGTGATCCGGGATATTCCGCAGAACAGTCATCTGCGTTTTTCGGGCGTTCGACCCCTGCCTGCTGATTTCACGGGTGCCTGGCAGAACGCTTCTATTTATACCTACCTATTGCTGAAAACTCCGGAATCACTAAAAAGTCTGAATCGTCAGCTTCCTGATTTTGTGCGTATCCATATTCAGAATGAAATGCATGCAACGCTGTACCGGCTTGAGCTGCAGCCCCTGCTCAGCATCCATTTGCAATCGGGTCTGGATTATGAAATTAGCCCCAACAGCAGCCTCAGCAGAACCTATATTTTTGCGGTAATTGCTCTTCTGATTCTTTTTATTGCTATTGTCAATTATGTAAACCTTGCTACTGCCCGCGCTTCAGTGAGGATCAAAGAAATAGGAATTCGCAAAACACTGGGGTCGGGAAAAGCACAGCTGGCGGCATTATTTATAACTGAAGCCGCACTGGTAACAGTTATAGCCGGTTTGACAGCGCTGCTGCTCGTGAGGCTATCGATGCCGGCATTCAATCACCTGACCGATAAAAATTTGTCTGTCTGGCGTTTTGGATATCTTCAAACGCTGTCTTTTATATTTTTGTTTTCGCTCGTGGTCGGAATGATCAGTGGTATTTACCCAGCGCTCATTCTGGCACGTTTTCAAACTATACCCGCATTGAAAGGGAGCATGGGTAAAATGGGAGGTGCCATATTTTTCCGAAAATCATTGCTTACGCTGCAGTTTGCTATCACCGTTTTTATGATCTCTGCTTCTTTCGTCATCTACCGCCAGATGAAATATGTAAATCACGCGGATCTGGGTTTCAATAAAGAACAGATACTTACATTTCATATTGATAACAAAAGTCTCCGGGCTCAGATACCCGCTATAAAAACGAAACTTATGCAGAATCCGCTGATTGAAGCAGTAGCCGTGGCTGGTAACCCGATCGGGAACAATGATCTGGGAACTCTGGGATACTATTACCAGAACAACCAGCTGGCCATGTCAACCCAAACCAAGGCGGTCCAGGAATTGATCGTGGATGGCGACTACCTGGCCACTATGCAGATCGGTTTAAAAGAAGGAAGGAATTTTTCGGATAAAATAACGACTGATCAGACGGGCTCCATACTCGTCAATGAGACACTCGTAAAGGAACTCGGCTGGACAAACGCCCTGGGTAAAAAAATGATATCCGTAAACAGCAGGGAAGCAGAACCAAAAACCGTAATCGGGGTGATTCGTGATTTTCATACCTACTCATTTCAGCACAAAATGGAACCGCTGGTGCTTATTATGCCTCCTAATACCAAAGAGCAGGATAATTTATATGTCCGCCTGGCAAAAGGGCAAACAGCCGGATCCTTGGCCTATCTCAGCCGGACTTATAAAAGTTTTGACCCGGGAAACCAGGCGGAATATCATTTCCTGGATCAGAATTTCGCTCATCAATACGAGGCGGAAGAAAAGCAGGGCTATCTGGCACTCGTGTTCACGATTCTGGCTATGGGTTTATCGCTGCTCGGCTTGTTCGGCCTGGTGAGTTTCACCGCCCGTCAGCTGACCAAGGAAATTGGCATACGAAAAGTATTGGGTGCTTCGCTTTTTAATATTGTAAAATTGCTTTCGGGTAGCTATTTAAAACTCATTGCGGTTGCCTCCTGTATTGCGCTGCCTTTTTCCTGGCTGATTATGAATCGATGGTTGTCGGACTTCGCATACCGTATTCCGTTACATTTTGGACTATTCCTTACCGCAGGCTGTCTTTCTGCCCTGCTGGCGATGCTCACCTTGTGTATTCAGGGTATGCAAGCAGGAATGGTGAATCCCATACGGAGTTTGCGATCAGAATAGGACGAACTATCAGCGTATAGGAGTATAAGCGTGATGTTGAACAGTGGGTGCATTTCTATACTCCTATATTCTTATACGCTGATAGTTCCCCCTGGTTTCGTGTAAAGCTAAAAGTGCTTACATTTAGATAACGATCCCTTAAAATCTGCCATATGCCTACAGAGACAACCAGTGTTTCAACAAAAGACAGTCTTGCGAACCCGGCACCCCTCGGCTTATTTGGCTTTGGGATGACTACCGTTTTACTCAATCTGCACAACGCCGGACTATACGAAATGAATTCAATGATTCTGGCGATGGGTCTCTTTTACGGCGGCATGGCCCAGGTGATCGCCGGCATACTGGAGTATAAAAAGAACAATACGTTCGGTATGACTGCTTTTATTTCCTATGGTTTTTTCTGGATTTCTTTGGTTGCACTCATCTTCATGGGAAAATGGGGTTGGATTTCCGCAACGCCCGGCACGGCATTCGTGGCTTACCTACTGATGTGGGGGTTGTTTACGTTGTTGTTATTTTTTGGAACGCTGAAAATCAATAAGGCACTTCAATTTGTTTTTGGCTCCTTAACGATCCTGTTCTTGTTACTGGC
>JAYWCS010000222.1:0-10214 GCA_043780315.1 Bacteroidota bacterium
GCTCAGCGTGCATTGTATCTGCTTTTTGCCAAGCCGATGCTGGGATTGTGCTACCGGTATACCAAATCGATGGCAGACGCTGAAGATGTTTTACAAGAGGGATTTATAAAAGTTTTTAAAAACCTGCATCAGTTTAAGGGTACGGGCGACTTGGGGGGCTGGGTGAGAAGAATTATGGTCAATACGGCTATCAATTATTTAAAAAACGAAAGTCGTTACCAGTACGATCTTTCGTTTACCGAAAAAGGACTGCATCCTGTTTCCAATGATGATCCGGAGGTGAAATTAAACGTAAAGGATCTGGCAGATATGATCCGGCAACTGCCGACGGGTTATCAAACAATATTTAATATGTATGCAATTGAAGGTTATAGTCACGGGGAGATCGGTAAAATTTTAGGTATTCATGAGGGTACTTCCAAATCTCAGTATTCCCGGGCGCGGGCATTGCTGATTACCTGGATTACCAAAAATTCTTTAGATCATCAAACGGGCAGGTATGCACGAAAATAGGTTTGAGAAACAGGTTCGTGAAAAAATGGATCAACTTCAGTTTGATCCTTTAGAGGCCGTGTGGACATCGGTGGATCTGGAAATAAACAAGGATAAAAAAAGGCGTAGGCCTATGTTCTGGTTATTTTTCTTTTCCGGGATAGCGCTGGTTTCCGGGGCCTATTTCTTTGGACATAACAGAGACAACCCTGTCAGTATAAATAAAACACGGCAAAATACAAATGATCAGAAATTACCCGCACAACGGGGTTCCGTGTCAAGAAATGAAAAGCTGATAGGTCGAAGCAATGCTGATCATCTCAGCAATTCAGATCATCTCAGCAATTCAGATCATCTCAGCAATGCAAATCATGTCGGCAATACAGCTCAGGTGGGCGTGCAATTCAATAAGCCATTGAAGGCAGCTTCGGCTAAGCAGGTCAATTCGTCTCGGCAGCGTACTCATTTAAATGAAGAACATATAAGTGACGAAACTGCGAACGAAGGGATGCCAGATAACCATCAGGTGCTAGAACCAAGCAAGCTTTTTCCCGCCGGGGATCAGGGAAATAATAAAGATTCTTCTTCGGTAAAAAAAACAGAATATTTTTCGGAAGCCGAAAAAAAGAAAACAGATACCGTTGCTGAAACCCATCTGGCAACCGAAAAGAAAAAGCAGACAAAATCCCACAAATGGCAACTCGGTTTTGATGCTACGGGCGGTTTCTCGAAAATCCAGCAGAGTCTTTTCAAATCAGGGGGAACAAATCCTTCCTATTCTTCGTACTCACCCGGTGGTCTCATTACCGGTGCGGGGTATGGGCCACCGTCTGAAATAACGGCAGGTTTTTCTTTTGGTGCCGGTGTATTTGTAAAAAAGAACTTGTCGAAACGTTTTTCATTTTCGGCCGGACTGGATTACCAGTATTATTCTACGAAAATCCGGACAGGCGACCATTTTGCTCCCAGCTCCGGGTCATATGCGAACAGTTATTATGTACCAGGTAACCTTCATGGGTATACCAACCGGTATCGTTTTATCACAATGCCGTTGTCCATTTCATTTCAGCTGAATAAAAGTAGGCGGTTGCCGGTTTCTCTTATACAAACGGCGTCCATTTCGTATCTGTTGAATAGCCATGTGCTATATTACGACCCCACCGCCAACATTTATTATAAAAATAATCAGGCACTCAATAAAACCCAAGTCAGAATGGCCACGGCGATCCTGGTCGGATTTCCTTTTCAGCATAGTGCGATGGCCATCGGTCCACAAATACAATATGGTTTAACGGGGCTTTTAAAAAAGGGATACGGCGGTTCGGAGCAGCTTTTTTATGGAGGTCTGACATTTACTTTCGTTCCGGGGAAAAAATAAAAAATTCAAACAACGGTTTGATTTGAATTCAAGTCAATTTCAAAACTAAACGCATGAAACGACTACACCTGAAAAATGTTTTCATTCCATTGCTGATCGCCTGGTGCTTTGCCGGATGCATGGAGGATAAAATAAAGAAAACCTACCAGAACCAATATGACTACACCGATCTGGGTAATATTCATTCAATCAGTAATCTAAAAGCAAAACCGGCAACTATATGAAAATTTTAATTGTTATCATCGCACTGACCCTGTCGGTCAACCATGCGGCAGCCTAGCAAAAAATACAACCTCCTTTCTGGCAATTCCGGTCTTTTAATAATGTGGGTATACGGGAAGGACAAATCGGGACGGCGTTCCAATTACAAACAATCAATAGGGCCACCTATAGATCCTGGTTTGCCGGAATCGGGGCAGGGTTGGACTATTACCGTTTTCGTACTATTCCATTGTTTATTGATTTCAGAAAAACATTTGGGAAGCGGCCTGATAAATTATTTGTATATGCAGATTTTGGAGTCAGTTATGGTTGGCTAAAAGACAATCAAAAAAATTTATATCTGCCCTACGATCATTATAGTAACGGCTTTTACAATGATCTGGGTTTTGGATATAGCGTTGATTTGGGGAAAAGCAACCGGGTATTGATTAGTCTGGGATATTCCTGTAAAAAATTAACGGAAACCTATCGGGCAGGAGGCATTTGTGGTAATTATATGTTATCCGAATCTCCGATGCAGCGAATTGGTTATAGTCTTGACAGAATGTCTGTCAAAATAGGATGGTCGTTCTAGCAAATTTCCGGATACCCGTTTGGAAATACGGAGCCTTGTAAATTTATAATTAAAGGGGCTTTTTTTATTGTTCCCCGAATGGTTAACGACAAAATAGGATAATAAATAATGCGGATTTGGGTAGAAAACCGGTATCTGTTAGAATTACATTTGACTAATTCCTGCGGTACCATTTTATTGTAACCAAAACTGCATAATGTTATGAAAAGAGCCATCGTCCTATTTGCATTGCTGATGGGGTGCGTATTTCAATTGTCGGCCCAGCAACAGACTGTTACCGGCATCCTGACCGGGCTGGATGGGAATCCAATTCCCTCAGCAACCGTTCACAGTAATATCGGAGATGCTTCGGCAGTGACGGATGAAAATGGTCATTTTAAAATTACTGTTCCTAGTATTGCCATTCTTACCATCTCTTCTGTTGGATTTGAATCCAAAGAGGTCTCGGTCAAAGGCCAGTCAACACTCTACATTACCCTCGCGCCGAAGGCGAAAGGTTTAAATGATGTGGTGGTAACCGCGCTGGGTATTATGCGAAAGGAAAAATCAATTGGTTATACCACAACACTGGTAAAAGGGAAGGATCTGGTTCAGGCCAGGCCGATCAGTGTGGCGAATGGATTGACGGGAAAGGTTTCGGGAATGCAGATCAACACTGTTAACAACGGTGTGTTTGCGCCTACGCGGATTGTACTGCGGGGAAACCGGTCATTAACCGGTAATAATCAGGCCCTGATTGTGGTCGATGGATCAATTTATTACAATGATATCGGGAACCTGAATCCGGATGATATTGAATCCATCAACGTTTTAAAAGGTTCCAGCGCGGCCGCTATCTACGGATCCGACGCTTCGAACGGCGTGTTACTCATTACGACTAAAAAAGGTTCGGCTGGCAAATCGGTTATCAATTTCTCTTCCACGCTGCAGGTGGAGACGGTAGCCTATATGCCCAACATGCAATATGAGTTTGGTAGCAACGGAGGTGAAAGTTTCCCTCAAAATTATAATGACCTGACATATTATATTCCGGATGAAAACCAGCAATTCGGACCCCGTTACAACGGCAAATTAGTTCCACTTGGCCGGCCCGTTGGTGACGGCAGCCTGTTGATGGTTCCTTATTCGGGTATTAACGGAGAGAAGCAGAATTTTTTTCAGCATGCGGTTACCCAGCAGTATAATTTATCTTATAGTGCCGGTGATGAAAAGGGTAATTTTTTTCTAAGCGGACAATATATTTATACCAATGGCGTGATGCCGGGGGAAAAGGGAAACCGGGCTAATATCCGGGTCGGCGGTTCCAGAAATTACGGTGTTTTTTCTGCCGCTTATTCGGTAGCCTATACAAACAAATTTACCAATGTCACGAATACGGGCGCAGTATATAATAATCTTTTAAATACGCCCCAGCATGTGCCAATCACGAGTCTGAGTAACTGGCAGAGTAATAAATATGCCGACCCCAGCGGATATTTTAACGATTGGGCCGACAATCCTTACTTTACAATCGATCAGCAGAGAAATAAAACGACGTTAAACAATGTATCCGGTAATGTGCAGTTGAATCTCAAACCGGTTTCCTGGCTAAATCTCAGCTACCTGACATCTGTTAACTATTCAAACTCCCGGTATGAATTTATCGGCGGCGTAGCCCATTTTAATAATCACGCACGTACCAGCGATACGGTGATTTATTCTAATGCAGATGGTACCGGACTCGATACGGCATTTGACTATATCAAGCCGCAGGCAACGGGTCCGGCCACTACACAGGCAACCTATAATACTGCTGCTACCAATAATTTTCTTTTCACTTCCGACTTTCTGGCTACGGCCACCAAAGATCTCGGGAAGGATTTTAATTTGTCTGTAACACTGGGGGTGTCTTATATTAATAATCAAATCAATTATCTGGCAGTGAATGCTGGGCCTTTGTTCGTACCAGTGTATAATATAAATTCACTGACTGGCATTCCGGGTTTGGGAGAATACAATAACCAGGCGAAGAAACTGGGATATTTCGGGGATGCCACGCTTGGATATAAAAATTTCGCTTTTCTGCACGGCAATTACCGGACGGACAAGGATTCAAGGTTAGCCAGCACCGACAGCTATATACCTTACTATGATATCGATGCGGCCCTTGTTTTAAGTGATATGCTGCCTTCAATCAAAAGTGAAAACTTGCTGAACTATTTAAAAATTCGGTATGCTCATTCTCTGACGGGAAATGCTTCTGCACTTGGAAATGGTTCGCAATTTATCGCAGACGGCGCCTATACTACCGACCCAACTTTCGCTGCGGCGCCCGGTTATCCTTACAACGGATTGGGGGGATTTCTTTTAAATACCAATGTGGCGAATCCGAATATTAAACCGGAAAAAATTATTGAAAATGAATTGGGTCTGGAGGCTGTTTTTTTTCATAACCGATTTTCAATAGTGGCGGTGGTTTACCAACAGGAACTAAAAGATGGGATTGTATTTACCAATACCGCCAGCTCGTCCGGATTTACTTCGTCGCTTGTGAACGCTGCCAATACGAAAAACAAGGGATTGGAATTGGGATTTAAGGCAGTCATTGTAAACAACCAGTCAGTTTCCTGGAATGCAGGCATCAATTATACGCATATGACCAGTAAAGTTATATCGATCAATGGTGATCTTCCTTCTTTAAATGTCGGGGGTAATTCCTATGCAGTAGTGGGCCAATCCTATCCGGTAATTGAAACGAGAGACTGGGTAAGAGACAACCAGGGTCATGTGGTCGTTGATCCGATAACGGGAAATCCTTCTCAGGATCCGAATTTAAAAATTGAGGGAAACGCAGTGCCCACCGATCTGATCGGTATAAATACGAGTGTGAGCTGGAAACATTTTACATTGTCAGCCTCGGCAGACTATCGCGGTGGTTATAAAGTATACAATGCATTTGGCTCTAATATGACTTTTTCGGGTATCTCTCCGATTACTACGGCAACCGGCCGCCAGCGTTTTGTATTTCCGAATTCGGTGGTAGATCAGGGCAATGGCAATTATGTTAAGAATACGAATGTGACCACCGACGATGCCGGTTATAATTTCTGGGGAGGAACCTATCTCAATATAGGATCTAATTATATCACGAGCGGGGATGTCTGGAAATTGAGGGAAGTAGCTATCCGGTACGATTTTCCGAATAAATGGTACGCAAAAGCAAAGGTTTTTCAGGATATCAGTTTTACTTTATCCGGCAGGAACCTGATCATGCTCCGACCTAAAACAAATATCTACACGGATCCGGAATTTAATGATGATACGAGCAATGCCGTAGGAAGAAATACGGTCAATCAGATACCACCCACCCGGATTTTTAGTGCAACACTATCCGTCCGGTTTTAACGATTATTGAATTCCTAAACTTACGAACATGCGAAAGAAAATAAATATAATCCGGATAAGTATACTGGCCATAGCTATACTTTTTGTCAGTTCCTGTACTAAAAAAGATTTTGACATCAACAGTCCGAATCCTAATCAGCCTTCTGACGTCACACCCGATTTTGTTTTATCGGCGGCTTTGTCTGCTTCTGCGAATATTACATTTGGCGGCGATGCTAATTTTGCGAATCTCTGGATGGGTTACTGGGTGCCTTACGGCGAGCAGTCCCCGGCCGTGCTTTCTTATTTTCTGACTACCAGTACGTATTCGTCTAATTGGGATGATGCCTATATTGTTCTTGAAAATTATAAGTTCATTGAAGACAATTCCCGGCTTCCCGGGCAGGCCTATTTTCTGGCCATCGCAAAAATCATGATGACATACCACTACCAACGACTCGTGGATTTGTATAATAATATACCTTACTCCCAGGCGTTGATCTCAACGAATCCATTTCCAAAATTTGATAGCGCAACTTTTATCTATAAGGATTTGCTGCTGCAACTGGATTCAGCCGTTAGCATCATTAACGGAGCTGATCCGGCAACCGTCAATGATCCGGCAGCGAGTGATGTAATGTTTCAGGGTGATATGGGAAAATGGATTCGATTTTCCCATACCATGAAATTAAAAATGCTGATGCGTCAAACACAAACGTCTGGTGGTTCGGCCTATATAACACAAAATCTCGCCGGACTCACAACGGCTGATTTTTTAGCGGCCGGAGAAGACGCCGGTATCAATCCGGGGTATACCAATTCTTCTGTTGCCCAGCAAAGCCCGCTATGGCGCAATGTGGGATATAATACCGACGGCTCTCCCAGTGGGGGATATCTTTTTACCCGCGCGAATAGTTACGCCGTAGATTTTTTGCTGGCCAACAATGATCTCCGCGTGAAGCAGTTTTATGATACTAACGCGAGTGGTCAGTATAAGGGAAGAATTTTCGGAAGTAGTGATGTGGGCCAGGGGAATTCGGTCACTTCCGGATTTGGTCCGGGCATCCTGTCTTCCGTTTCCATGAGCGCCTATATTCTTCCGGCATTTGAGAGTTTATTTCTGCAGGCGGAAGCAGCCCAGCGTGGTTATATTGCGGGTGATCCGGCTGCATTGTTTAAACAAGCCGTAACGGAATCATTCAGATTAGTGGGTGTACCGGATTATGCGGCGGCTGCCCTGGCGTATTATTCTCAAAATAGCGATGCAGTAAATATTGATTTGTCTGCCAATAAAATTCAGACAATTATTATTCAGAAGTGGGCCGCCTGCAATGCCTACGATCCGTTAGAGTCTTACAGCGACTGGCGCAGGCTAGGTATACCAACGGATCTGCCGGTATCTGTTTATCCGGGAACAACGGCCAGCCATATTCCTTACCGGCTTTTATATGCCGCGACAGAATATCATTATAATTCGGCCAATACCAATGCGGAGGGAAATATCAATCAGTTTACGTCGCAGATATTTTGGATGCCTTAAACCTGAAAATTAATTCATTATGAAATTTAGATACCTCGTCCTATCGTTTATTATTTTCACTTCGCTTTCCGGATGCCTGAAAGACAAGCCGGCGGTAGATTTTTCTACCGTTGGAACCATCATAGAAATTCTGCCTCCGAATGGAGGGGGACTTGAAAATTTCGATGCGGCCGCATTGAAATTCGATGCAACGGATGTTTTAGATAGTGCAGATATTGATTTGAATATTGCATCCCCGAAGCCCTTAAATAAAGGACTGACTATTACCCTTGCTGTTAATGACGCTTTGCGTAGTGCCTATAATACGGCCAACGGTACCGCCTACGAGGCGATGCCGGATTCAGTATATTTATTTTCAGTAAAAACCGGCGTGATTGGCGCGGGCCAGCGGCTGGATACGGTACGCATTGCATTCTATCCGTCAAAAATTAATCCGTCAAAAAACTATATGTTGCCCGTTAGTATTCAGGACGCACAGGGAGAAACTATTAGTGGAAATTTCGGTGATATATATTTTCATACCAACGCGCAATGATCAAATTATCACTCGCTGTAATTGCCTGTTTTGTTTATAGCGCCGTATTTGCTCAGGTGATTTTCAATCGAAATTCTGAATTTCCGGATTCGGTGGCAACTCATCGGGTGGTGCATGACGGGAATAACAAAATCATTTCATGGATCGTCCCGCAATCCCTGGCCTATGATCGTTTTTTGCGGGATCGTTGGAATTTTATCCTTCGCGGTATTCCGAATTCCCCCGGTCCCGCTCCACGGTCTCTCTATCCGCAATATTATTTTTATTGTGCCTATAAGGATCAGCAAATGATTCCCGATACCTGGATGAATGATATTGGGGAGAAAATTCCGAACTGGTTTGAATCCGCCCGTTTGTATTATCAATACTGTGGCGATCGGCGCCCACTCGACATCGTTCGGAAAATGATCATATATGCAATTGATCATGGCACCAGTGCCCCTTCCTTTGCATGGCCGAATTTTCCATATACCACGACGAACGCAGGGGACACGCTATTCCGTGGGTTTACCGATAGTAAAAAATTGGTTCTGGATGAGGTGCAGGTCGATCATGCCGGAGATATGGGATTTACCTATTATAAAATGTATTTAATGACCGGAGAGGAAAAATTTAGAATATCCGCCGTGCAGGTGGCCGATGCACTGGCATCCCATGCACGGTTAGGTTCTGCAACACAATCTGTTTGGCCGTACCGGGTCGTGATGCGGGACGGACGTGTTACAGCGGAATATGGCGCCAACTGGATGGGTTGCTATTCCCTGCTGGATCATTTGTGCAAAGCAAAAATCGGAAACGTCACCGAGTATCTGGCGGCCCTTTTAAAAGTGCGAAATTTCATCCTGGAGTTTCCGATGAAAAGCGGATATTGGACAGACGGGCATACCGATACAGATGTAAACAGTAATACCTACAAAAGCAATATGAGTGCGAGTAATTTTACATTGTATCTTTTTGATCATCCGGATTTTGATCCGGCCTATAAATCAGATATTCCCGCATTGATCCGATGGACGGAAGATCATTTCGTTCGTCATTCGGCACCGGGAGAAGCGAGTCGTCAATGGGGTGCGAATATTGTTGGGGAGCAGGATGACTTTCTACCTAAAATGGATTATCAGACTGCCCGCTATGGTGCGGAATGCGCGCGATGGTATGCGCTTACGGGGAATACTTCCTTTAAAGAAAAAGCATACCGTTCCTTAAACTGGGTTACCTATTGCAGTGATACGAATGGAATGGCTTTTGAAAGTCCTTTAAGCAAGGGCGTCACGAGCTGGTGGTCGGATTGTTATGGTGAAGGACCGCGCATGTTTTATCATGCACTGGCAGCGGTTCCTGAATGGGCTCCCAAAGGGGAGAATCATATTTTATATTCAAAATATGTTTTGAAAAATGTTAACTATAAACAAAATAGTATTGTTTATGAAACGACGGAGTCCGACGACATAGAATATCTAAGGCTTCGCTTCAGACCATCGCAGATTCGGGTCAATGGAAACCAAATATCTTCCGAACATTTTTCAATCAAACCATTGGGTAAGGGAGACTACTTTATTGTGATCAATTCCACCGCACCAGGTCGCATGACCATAAAATAAACAAATAAACATATGAAATTTGAAGGTAAGTGTGTTGTTGTTACCGGTTCGGGCTCTGGTATCGGGCGGGCCACTGCTTTATGTTTTGCAAAGGAAGGGGCCAGTGTAGTCATCGCTGATATTGATCTGCACGCAGCACTGGACACCGCTGAACTCATTTTGCAGTCCAATGGAAAAGCTGTTGCCTTTCGGGTAGACGTATCTGATCCGATTTCGGTACAGGCGCTGGTTGCCTTTACAATCTCTCAATTTTCGGGTCTACATGCGATCGTGAACAATGCGGCGATTCAGGTAAGCAAAACAGTGGAGGATACCAGCTTCGAAGAGTGGAGCAAACAGCTGGCGGTTAATCTGGGAGGTGTTTTTTTATGTTCGAAATATTTTCTTCCGTATTTAAAGGAATCAAAGGGAAGTATCGTCAACATGTCGTCTGTTAATGGTTTTTTTGTTGAACCGACCTGTGCCGGATATTGCGCCACGAAAGCAGGCATCATCGGTCTCACCAAAGC
>JAYWCS010000223.1:0-15021 GCA_043780315.1 Bacteroidota bacterium
TCTGGCAGGAATTGGTATTGAGCCGGCTTACGCTTTTCATCAGCAGGAATTGGTCATGAACATCAATCTGCACATCGCGTTACACTAAATAAAAAGATCCAGGCATCCGAAATATTCGAACGCCTGGATCTATGCTTTAAATTAATGGACCTTATCTACATTATTGTATTTATCGGTCCACGCATCCACTTTCGCTTTATCTTTTTTTGATTCATAGATGGTGATCAGCATATCATAAGAATCTCTCAGAGTCACTTTGTCTGCCTTTTTTAGTTTCGCCTGTCCGCCCAGCACCTGATCTACTTTTTCCAAATAAGGTATGGCTTCATCGAATCTTTTGACAGCAAGTGCCCGAAAATCCTGACGTTTCTTCAATTCATCGGCATTAGTATTTCCTTTGGGCCTTCCCAGCGTTTGGAATTCCACGGCTTGATTGTAGGAGATCTGCCCCTTTACGAGTGAAGCCTGCGGATAGTTTGGATTTAACTTTAAACTGGCACTAAGCTCCTCCTGGGCCTTCACGATGAGTGCATCTGTGTTTGCTACCCTTTTTCCAGAGCTCGTATCAGTCGCATATTGATATAGTTCCAATCCATAATTGAAAAAATAGACGGAGCTATCCGGGCGCTGACGGGTAATCTCATCATATTTGGCGAAGAGAGAATCTTTCGGTCCGTCTTTTCTCAGTGCTTCCAATTGCATTTCATCGTAATAGAGATCATTGGGAAATTTAGATCTGCCCAGGGCAACATATTTTACCGAATTTTCTTTATCTCCTTTACGGGTATAATAATCTGCCAGCCATTTGTAAATTTCTGACATGTCATTACCGCTAATCTTCACAATGCCAGAATCTGCAATCACTTTATAATAGACGACCGCATCATCCCGTTTATTGGATTTTTCTGCAGAAATGCCGGCATACAGGGTCGAGGTCGTATCCATATTCTGTTTGATCCAACCTTGTTTATTCATGAAACCAATAGCATCAATGGCCCCCCTGAAATCTGCCAGGGCGGGTTCATATTTCTGTGCATTATAAAATGCTGCACCTTCCTGAAAAAGTCCCTGATAAATTTGATTAATCGGCTTGTAACCGTCTGCGATCAGTAACAACTGTTTCTTGTCGTCGTACTGCGAATATTTTTTTAATGCATCGAGTGACTGAATCAATGCGTCCGGATAAGTCGCTTTCAATGTTTCGCTCGATCCGATTGCATTATATATTTTCACTTTCATGTACCAGGCTTCGGCATTCTTCTGGTATTTATCCGTTAAAAGCACTTTATCAATTTCGTCTTTTGCTTCTACCAGTTTGTTTGCTTTCAGCAAATCTTTTGCTTTGTCGACAGACTGGGCAAACAATCCGGTAAAAACGCTCATCAGAAAAAGGCTAAATAATAAACGTTTCATGCGATTTTTATTTGAAGTTTTCGATTGAAAATTATTCTGGTGCAGTTTCCGGCGGCAATATATCCAAAACCGGACCCGCCCCTTCCTTACTTTCTTCGATGGTTGTTTCTTCATCCAGCTGGGTGATGGCTGCGATCCCATCCCCTTCATCCAGACGTATCAGTTTTACGCCCTGCGTTGCGCGCCCAAGTTCACTAATTCCCTGCACCGGCATACGAATCGTGATGCCCGATTTACAGGTGATCATGAGATCTTCCTTTTCAGTTACATCGAGCACTCCGACCAAATTTCCAGTTTTTTCTGTTATCTGAATAGTCTTGATTCCCTTGCCACCCCGGTTTGTAATCCGGTATTCGTCAATCGATGTGCGTTTTCCATAACCGTTTTCACTCACCACCAGAATGGTTCTGGATTTATCGTCCTTATTGACACATATCATGCCAATCACTTCATCTGATGTATCGTCTACTTCTATGCCCGTTACGCCGATCGCTCCACGTCCAGTCGGGCGAACATTTTCTTCCGGAAAACGAATGGCACGGCCCGATTGGATGGCCATCATGATTTCACTATTTCCATCGGTTAACCGGGCGTCGAGCAGCTGATCATTCTCGAGAATCGTAATGGCATTCACGCCGCTTTGACGCGGACGACTAAAATCTTCCAGCAGGGTTTTTTTAATGACCCCCCGTTTGGTACACAACACGATATAATGACTATTCAGGAATGCATTATCCTTGATATCTTTTACATCGATGATCGCTTTTATTTTATCGTCAGACGGGATCTGAATCAGGTTTTGAATCGCCCTTCCTTTACCCACGCGGTCGCCTTCCGGAATCTGATATACATTCAACCAGAAACATCTTCCTTTTTC
The DNA here is from genome assembly GCA_043780315.1 of Bacteroidota bacterium. GTDB lineage: Bacteria > Bacteroidota > Bacteroidia > Chitinophagales > Chitinophagaceae > Puia. The sequence continues at coordinate 2,291 of JAYWCS010000223.1, forward strand.
TGTAAAAAACAAAAGGGTGTGATGCGAACTGGCAACGAACAGATGTTCAATATAATCTTCCATACGGGCCTTGCCTCCGCTGAGTCCGCGCCCACCGCGCCGCTGCTGCCGGTATTCGGTAGCCGACGTGCGTTTGATATATCCCAGATGGGAAATGGTGATCACCACATCTTCTTCTTTGATCAAATCCTTGATCTGCACTTCATCATCGAGATAGGTAATTTCCGTTTTCCGTTCGTCACCGAATTTATCTTTTATTTCTAACAGCTCTTTACGAATGAGGGCAAATCTTTTCGATTCATCCGACAACAGATCCTTGAGACCTGCAATCATTTTCTGCAGTTCCTCATATTCATTTTTGATTTTATCTCTCTCCATTCCCGTCAGGCGCTGTAAACGCAGTTCGAGTATGGCCTTGGCCTGGATCTCACTCAAACCCCAGCCTGCATTGATCAGGTTATCCTTTGCCAGATCGGGTGTGGCAGAAGCGCGAATCAAAGAAATCACTTCATCCAGATGATCCAGCGCAATCAGATATCCCATCAGAATATGCGCACGTTTTTCGGCTTCCCGCAGTTCGAATTGTGCGCGACGGATCACCACTTCATGACGGAATTCCACAAACTCCGTTATCATGTCCCGGACATTCAGGGTGCGGGGGCGACCCTTTACCAGGGCCACATTATTAATACCGTAGGAAGTTTGAAGTTCCGTATGCTTATATAATTGATTAATCACAACGTTGGCCACGGCATCACGGCGCAGGTCGATCACGATCCGTGTTCCTTCTTTTTCGTTGGATTCATTGTTGACATGCGTGATGCCTTCAATGGTTTTTTCATTCACGAGCTGACCGATGCGGTCGCAGAGTCCGTCGCGATTTACCTGGTAAGGTGTTTCTGTAATAACAATTTGCTCGCGGCCACTCGACTTGGTATCTACAAATAATTTACCGCGTAATACCACCCGGCCGCGACCCGTATGCATGGCGGCTTTCACGCCTTCCATTCCAAAGATTACCCCTCCGGTCGGGAAATCGGGTGCCTTCACAAAGGCCATCAGTTCTTCGATCGTGATATCCCGGTTATCGATATAGGCAACACATCCGTCAATAGATTCAGATAAATTATGCGGAAGAATATTGGTAGCCATCCCCACGGCAATCCCACTGGCTCCGTTGATCAGCAATTGGGGAATCCGTGACGGCAATACCGTCGGTTCGGTGAGGGAATCATCAAAATTTGGTTGAAAATCCACGGTCTCTTTGTCGATGTCTTCCAGCATCGCCTCTGCCAGCTTATGCAGGCGAGCTTCGGTATAACGCATGGCTGCCGGACCGTCACCATCCTGGCTTCCAAAATTTCCCTGCCGGTCTACCAGCGTATATCGGATACTCCATTCCTGCGCCATGCGTACCATGGTGTGATAAATCGCTGCATCGCCATGGGGATGGTATTTTCCCATCACTTCCCCGACGATACGGGCTGATTTCTTATAGGGTTTATTGCTGTTGCTACCCAGTTCATTCATCCCATACAGAATCCGGCGGTGTACCGGCTTCAAACCGTCCCTGACATCTGGCAACGCCCTGCTCACGATCACCGACATAGAATAATCTATGTAGGCCATCTTCATTTGCTCCTCAATATTGATGGGGACGATGCGATTATTATCCTGCGTTTCTTCCGGTATGATATTCTCTTCCATAATTTTTTTAAATCCTATAAAAACCAGGTTTTTATGAGGCCTTAAAGGTAATGAAATCAGGAGGGTTTCAGGGGATTATAACGGGCTATTTTTCAGTTATTCCAGCCAGGCGCCGGTAATCCTGCCGGCCATCACTTCCACGTAAATATGTTCCTGTAAAGTGGTGGCTACCGACAGCCCCACATAATCGGGTTTTACAGGGAATGCATTGTGACTTCTTTCCACCAAAACCAGGGTTTGTATTTTTTTAGGCGACCAATCCAGAAAAGGCTTGAGCGCATAGAGCAGCGTTTTGCCGCTGTTGGAAACATCGTCGATCAGAATAATAACCTCCTGCTGGTAATCGATCGGTTTGTCGAGCGTGACGGTTTTTGGATTTTTTTTGTCCAGGGTCACTGTAATCAGCTCGGTTTTTAATCCGGCAATTTCCACCAATAGTTCCTGAATACATTTGGCAATAACGGTTCCGCTTTCCCGGATGCCGGCAAGAATAAAGCGGGTCTCCCCAAAATTATTCTCCAGAATTTCATAAGCCATCCGCTTGAGCTTTTTGGCCGCCACTTCCGGACTCAGTATATAATTCTTCTCCATGGCCCAAGGTAAAGAAAATCACAAATTCTGCAAATCTGTAATAACTTTAATCAATTAATTTATTGGTGCATGCAGTGGGTAGCGCAAATCGCATTTATCATCGTTTCCGGCTTCGCCATCTTCTTATTCAGCCGAAATGCCCTGCGGATACGTAAAAATATTCTGCTGGGGAAAGACGAAAATTATTCGGACCAGCCGGCACGACGATGGAAAAATCTGATCCTGCTGGCACTCGGACAGAAAAAAATGTTCCGCAACCCGACCGTGGCGATCCTGCACCTGTTAATCTATGTGGGTTTTGTTATCATCAATCTCGAGGTTCTGGAAATCTTTTTGGACGGCATATTGGGAACACACCGTCTTTTTGCTTCCTCGCTGGGTACTTTTTATCCCTGGCTGATCAATGGCTTCGAATGGCTGGCGCTGGCGGTTTTAGTTGCCTGCGTATTTTTTTTATGCCGAAGAAATATCCTAAAAATCCGCCGGTTCCGGAGTCATGATTTAGATGGCTGGCCCCGTTCGGATGCGAATTATATTCTTGTTACGGAGATTATTCTCATGACCCTTTTTCTCACCCTCAATGCATCTGATACATTATTACAACAAAGAAATTTTGAACATTATGCCGCGTTGCCCACCGGCAATTTCATCATCTCCCAATGGCTGCAACCGTTTTTAAACGGGTTATCAAACAGCCAATTGCTGGTTTTAGAAAGAACCTGCTGGTGGTTGCATATCGTGGGCATTTTCGCCTTTCTCAATTACCTCCCTTATTCCAAACACCTTCACATATTACTGGCCTTTCCGAATACATATTTCGCCCGGCTTTGGCCCGAAGGAAAGATTCGCAATATGAAAGCCATTCAACAGGAGGTTTTATATGTAATGAAACCGGAACTGGCTCCGGCAACTGCTGAAGCCCCCGTTGCATTTGGCGCCAAAGATGTATTCGACCTTAGCTGGAGAAATTTACTGGATGCCTATGCCTGCACGGAGTGCGGCCGGTGCACGGCAGCCTGTCCTGCCAATATCACGGGAAAAAAATTATCCCCACGGAAGATCATGATGGATACGCGTGACCGGCTGGAAGAAGTTGGAAAAAATATTCGTGTAAACGGTTCCTTCCAGGATGATGGAAAACATTTACTTAAAGATTATATTTCGTCGGAAGAATTAAGGGCCTGTACGAGCTGCAATGCCTGCGTAGAAGAATGTCCGGTTAGTATCAGTCCGCTGGAAATTATTTTCGAACTACGCCGTTCACTCGTCATGGAAGAGGCCGATGCTCCGCCGGAATGGAATAATATGTTCGGGAATGTGGAGAATAATTTTGCTCCCTGGAAATTCAGTCCGGAAGATCGCGACGCGTGGAAAAATACCTAATGATAAATCGCTCTATATATCTGTGCCATCGCCGCAATAATAAATACGAGGCCCATGATTTTATTGAGAGTCCGGTTGCTGGTTTTCATCCGTGTCACAATGTAATTTCCGCCGTACATATAAACGACCATTCCGGCCACGGTTCCGAATCCGGAACCCAATGTAAATAGATTGAAAAAGGTTAATCCGGATAGTAGCCACCGAAGGTTGAGGAAATAGCCCGTCCAGATAAACCAGAACGGAATCTGTGCCGGATTGAGAGCCCCCATACTAACACCGAGCAAAAACCGGTCGAGTCGATTATTCAAAAGCAATGCTTTCTTCCCCCGGGCCTGTTTTTGTGCGGTGATCAAACTGATCACGCCGAGCACCAGAAAAAAAATCACGGTGATCCAGTTGAAAATCGTAAATAACAACTGATTTTTAACTACCCATTGCATTCCCAACAAGACTACGCGCAGATAAACCATTTCGATCAGCGCTACCCCGACGGCATATTTCCAGGCATCCCGGAAATTTTCCTGCACGGCAATCTGTGTGGCCGTTAAACTCATCGTGCCGAGCGGAAGTTGTCCCAGAAAACTGAGTATCCATCCCAATAAAAAACTCGAAAGGTTTTGCATCAGTCGGTTATTGTGATCAGGCTGTTTTATTCGTCATGGTCGCCAGCATTTTCGAGTCTGCACTGTCTTTTTGATACATCCGTATACCGGCGCCTGTCGACAAATACCGGTGACCCAGCCGGTGATTGGCGACACTGATTTTATACAGCAAGAACCAGTGCCGGATAATTTCCTTCCAGGCAAAAAATAAGGAATGCCGGGGATCATAAATATGCGTCGGCTCACTACCGGCTCCGTTCACTTCCAATATAGAAAAAGATTTTCCCTGCTCCAATAATTCCCTGCTTTCATAACGGATGTCGAGCCGCCCAAAATAAAATTCAGGAATCTGCTGACAAATCTGATCCATGATATTAAGCAGCGCCGGATTGATCGATGCTGTTTCATCGAGAAACAATGCGCCCCGCGCATGATTTCCATATGGAACTACAGTGAGGATTTCTCCTGCTAAAGGCACCCGGCCCAACATTTCTGGCAGCGTGAATTCCAAGACCGGTAATTGCAAAATCGCGCGCGGATTCTCCTGCAATAATTGGCGGACCGTCTGCTGGCCATCTCCGCATACTTTTAGAAATTCTTTATGTACGATACCGGAAATACCTCCGCGGGGTTCCTGTGGAAAACGATAATAAAATATGCCGGCCTCCTGTTCGAAGGAAATAAATTCCTGTATATGAAAATCAACCCGGCAAGCAGATACATAACCGGTCAGCGATAATTCGTCATCGAGTTTTTTGACACCCCGACCCCTTCCACCAATATCGGGTTTACCGATCAGTGGAAATTCAAATCCGGTTTTTAGCAATTGATTGAGCACGGTCGATGGGTCGGAACCTTTCGAAAAAAAAATCGTTTTGGGTTGCAGTTTTTTTGGCACCAGATCATAAATTTCACGCTTCGATTCACCAAGAAATCCACCATTGAGAATCTTTGGATTGGAAGCAGCAAAGAAAAAAAATGACCGGGCCCGCAGACAAAGAAAAATAAATACCGGATAAATGGGGAGATAAACCACCTGAAAACTCCAGTATTCCCAGTGCAGTAGCCGGATCCAGAACGGCTTTTTTCGCCAGGCGGAAATTTGCTTCATGATTTTACGGCAATTGCTTTTTGAACCGGCATGAGCTGTTCTGACGATTTCCCGGTTCGTAAATCCTGGTAACGGAAAATCACCGATTCTTTTGTGATCCATGCCGAGCTGATACTTTGGGTTAATAATTTTTCATCGCGATTCATCCGCAGATCGTTGTGGGAATTCCCCTCCCCGCCAAACTCGTGAAAATGCAAAATGGACGCCTGATCGGGCTGGGGATTGTCGGACCTCCATTTTTGAAACCACCCGGCCCTTTTGGCTACGGCCGCCGGGTCATAAAGTGTCACCGAAGACCAGATATGGGATTGATGGATACTGCGTTTTTCCAGTATCTTTTTTGTGCCATCCCAAAAACCAACATACAGTTTATTATCTTCAAATAGTATAATGGAAAAAGGCTCGATGCCGCTGAATTCCATTTCTTCAAAACCCTGCACCGGTGATTTCTGCGAGATGAGATCCAGTACAATCAATCCCCTGCTTTTCGCATACGGAGGAGAATAGTGGTGCCGTCGCTGGGCTCCGTTTAACAAGACGGCCACATTGCCGGATGCATGAACGGCCATCCAGGTGCCGCCCGCCTGCTGATCTTTTGGAAACAATACCAACTCTCCGTTCACTTGATGTAGGGCAGGAAAATCAGCGGGCACTCTGCCTGCCTGTTCATCGCGGTTTGAAGTAAAACAAACGCCATGAGTTACAGGAATAAAAGTTACTGTGCACATCGCTTCCGATACTTACTGGTGGTGGTGGCAACGCCGTAGGTATCGGCCAGCAGCATATTTCCCATTTCAACCAACCCCACGCGGATCAGGGCCATATGGTGAATGGCATGCTCCAGATTATAGGCAACCTCACGTAAATAATTGGTACTGATTTTTTCCGCCTGATCTTCGGAATCGAAATAGGCCAGCAGGGTGAGTTGCTTATTACTCTTTGAAATTTGCTGAACTATATCCTGCAGCAATGCAATAGCAACTTCGGCATGGGTTTCTATCAGCTTGTCTCTTTTCCTTTTTTCATAATCCAGTTCCCCGGATTGATATCCGATTTCCAGGCACTGGAACATTTCAACAATATGTCTTACATGCTCCCCCACACTGTGCCCTGACAAATTTTTACAGTGTGCCCGATATTGTTCCGCCGTCAACTGGCGGAGCGAATCCGACAATTGGGCAAAGACCGCTTGAATGGCATTTTGCAGTTGCATGGCAGTCAGTTATAAAATAATATGATTTCTATTGGGCCGACACTTTCAGGTCTACCATCAGTTCATCAGAAATCGTACTGGAACTTCCAACATCATAATCCTTTCGCTTCATTTTAAAATTTCCGGAAAAAATATATCCCCGGGCAGCTTTTTCTGCTGTAAAAGGCAGAATGATTTCCTGCGTTTTATTTTTAATCGTCAGTTTTCCCTTCACTTCGTACTGTCCTTTTTTAACGGTACGAATATTTTCAGATATGAAACGGATCAGGGGATAGTTTTTCACGTCGAAATAACCGGCTTCGCGCAAATGTTCGTCCCGACTATCATTATTCGTATTGATGCTGGCCGATTTCACGGTGATGTGAAAATAAGAGGCGGACAGGCTATCGGGATTGAAAAGAATATCCCCTTCGGGTGCGGCCAGCGTGCCGGATACCTTAAATCCGAAATTGTGGATCGTAAAATTCAGACTGGACGCCGATGAGACCGGATGTAATTGCGCCGACACGCAACAGCTGATGAGAAAAAAATGAATCAGCCAGCCAATTTTTAAAAAAATATTATTTACGCCGGTAATTGTTTGCATAGAAAATTATTTAGGAATGCGTTTAGTTTACAATTGATTTTTGTAAACAAAAATTGGACCTGCACAACATACAAAAGTTATTACTGAATAAATGAAAAGTATCGGATCCCCGTCAAAATTAATTCCGAGTTCAGTAGGGTGAAAATATAAGGCACCCGCCATCATCATCAATCCCAAAATAGCCCCATACCCGGTGAAACCGGGGATCCGGATCAGGATGGCGGAAATCAATTCCATCACGCCAGACCCAATGCGGCCATTGGGTTCCATGCCTATTTCTGTAAAGCGTTTAACCGATTGCGGATGGGTGGTGAATGCAGTTTGTTCTCGTCCAGATTCCATGTTCCATATTTTCAAGATATTGTTGAAAAAATGATTGTAAAATAAAAAAATTGCCCGTTGATGATTTTAAATGTGGCCGGATCCACTTTTACTTTCGAACCGTCGTGGCCCATGGCATAGACATCCCAACCGCCATACTGGGGATTATATTTCGCTAAAATAGAAAAATAACAACGACAATAATTTCATATTCTCGTTGCATTGAAAATATATAGGTTCCCGCCGGGGATTTGTCGTTTAATTGACAGATAGGCGTTTTTGCAAGTTTTTAACATTCAAAAAGCAAATCTGCTGCCGATTATAAGAAAGAATTCCATCTTCCTCCAATTCATTGATCATCGTCGTGACGGTCTGGCGACTGGATCCGATCAGGTTCGCAATATCTTCATGTTTCAGGTAATTCGGCATACAGAAACCTTCCGGTTTGTTTTCCCCCAGTTTATTTTCCACCAGTTGCCAGAAAAAATGCATGAGGCGGGTTTTGACATCTTTATTGAGCAGGTTCAGCAGTCGGTTTTCGATGGTACGTAATTTGGCGCCCACTTGTTTACTATAACTCAAGGCCAATTCCGGGCGCTTTCGCAGAAGTTTTTCGAAGTCATCTATATTGAACGCACAGAGGCTGACATTCTGCTTATAGGCCTGGGCAAATTCCCCATGGAGATTGCTGCGCTCGAGGGTGAATTGCCCAAATAATTCACCCTTCTGAATAATCTCCTTGACCTTTTCATTTCCATCTTCGTCGATATGTCCGATCCGGATATACCCTTCTTTCAAGAAATATATTTTATTATGTTTGTATGCTTCAAAATAGATATACTCGCCTTTCGGAACTTCCATATAATGGTGTTCAATATTCAGTTCTTCGTACTCTTGATCGGAGAGGTTACACCAGAGATCGTAATTGCGAATTAAAAGCATTTTTTCGTCGGTCGGCATATCATGTGTTGTGTGCTAAAATTACCGAAACCCCGATTAACCGGCGATGCAAATTTGCACTAGATTTACAGATACAAATGTTTTTGCATGGATGTTCCCCTCATGGCAGAATTGTTTAGTCGCGGTGAGTCGCCGGAAATTCTTTTCTGGGTTGGCTGTTCTGGAAGTTATGACCAGCGTGCTCAGAAAATCACCCGGGCTTTTGCCAGTATCCTCCATCATATCGGCATTCGTTATGCGATTTTAGGGAAAGAGGAACTCTGCACCGGCGACCCGGCACGACGGGCGGGTAACGAGTTTTTATTTCAGATGATGGCCTACCAGAATATTCAGGTACTCGATAATTACAAGATCCGGAAAATCGTGACTGCCTGTCCGCATTGCTTTAATATTCTAAAGAATGAATACCCCGAACTCGGCGGCAATTATGAAGTCGTTCACCATACTGTTTTTCTTCAACAACTGATCGACGAGGGGCGGATACGGTTGAAAGAAGGCGGATCGTATACAGGCCGGAAAATCGTTTATCATGATAGCTGCTATCTGGGCCGTGCCAACGGCATCTACGAAGCTCCCAGAAAAATTCTGGAGGCCCTCGATGCCGAGTTGGTGGAAATGAAACGCTGTAAAAGTAAGGGCCTCTGCTGCGGCGCCGGCGGTGGCCAAATGTTTAAAGAAGAAGAAAAAGGGGCCACCCGTGTTAATTTCGAAAGAACCCGGGAAGCCCTCGATACCGGCTCTTCCCTGATTGCAGCCGCCTGTCCATTTTGTAACACCATGCTCACAGACGGTGTCAAACAAGAAGAAAAATCGGATCAGGTGCAGGTGATGGATATTGCCGAGATGATCGCGTCGGAGCTTGTCTAATTTTTAGGAATTAAAGGTTAGCCGTTTGCAGTTGCCAGTAAATCAGCGGCCTGCCGCCCGGTATTAAATAAAAGATCGAGTACAGAAAGATTGGGGAAAAAACCGGTTCTTTCCTCAAAGACCTGCCGGTATTTTATTGAATTTCCCTGATAATAATTTTTCGGTAGCAGCCCGTGACGAAGATCATTTATCCCCGCCGGTCGGTGCGGGATAGCAGCCTCACTGAGCCGGATTTCCACCGGCCATTCCAATTTTTTCTTCACCCAACGCAGGCAGTCGAGATTCCAGTCAGCCAGATGCGTCACCGGTTTTTTAAATAATTCCGCCAGTTCGGGCTCGTAAAACTCAAAAAAAGGTGAACGGTTATAGGCGGACTGAATCGACTTCCAATGCCTCGCCTGCCAGTTCTCCGTTTTAGAAATCAACACCTCCTTGATCGGAAGTTGCTGGTTCCTGCCATCCTGCAGGGGAATCGATAAGGAGATAATTCCTTCCGCTCCGGCAATCAGGCATCGGTTACGAAAACTCATTTTTCGATAGATTTCATATACGTCTAAATAAACATATGACTCTTTATACAAAGTAGAAAAAAAGATAACCGGCGGAAAATATTGCAATTCAGATAGTATCATACAAAATTATTGGGGTAACTGAATTTACTGCCTAATCATTGAATTCGATCATTTAAATTATTGTAAAATACTTATTATTTGATTTAATTAATCCATTTATTTAATTGAAAATCATTAATTTATACTAATATTTTTTACTAACTATTTTATGCTTATAATAATAGTATTTGGATTCTTAAAAAAGGCTATTTTCTAATAAAATTAGCAAAGATATAAACATAAAAATAGGGGGAAATCAGATAACAATTCCCTGATATACGTCAGTAATTTTTTACGATCCGGAAACAAAAACGGTTGAGCTTGCCCTGGAAGTCAAAGGGCGTTGTGGCGCGGGTAATATCCTTTACCGAGCATTGGATTAATTCGGCGGACTGCATTTCGAAACGACTGAAGTTGGTGCTGAAATACAAATGGCCCCCCGGCTTCATGGCCGCCAGTGTTTGATTAATCAGAACCGGATGGTCCCGTTGGATATCCAGAAAATCATCCATTCGTTTACTATTGCTAAACGTGGGCGGATCCATAATCACCAGATCAAAATAATCGGACGGAAGGGTGGGCAGATATTGTTTGATATCTTCCTGCAGGAAGATATGTTTGGTTTCGTCATAAAATCCATTCAGCTTCATATTTTCGGTTGCCCATTTCAGGTAGGTTTTAGACAAATCAACCGAAACCACTTCGGCCGCTCCTCCATCTGCCGCATACACAGAAAAAGAACCGGTATAACAAAACAGATTCAACACTTTTTTGCCCTGCGATTCATCCCGCACCATGGCACGGGTGATCCGGTGATCCAGAAACAGGCCGGTATCGAGATAATCGGTGAGGTTGATTTTAAATAAAAGACCTTGTTCATGTACGTCCATGAATTGCTGTTCATCGTCCAGTTTCTGATATTGATCCTGCCGGTTGGATTTGCGCTGACGGGTACGTAAAACAATTCGGGAGGCGGGCATGCCGGTCACTTCTTCGATCAGCGTTTTGCTATCATTCAACCATTCTGCATGAACCTCTTCCTCCATATGATGATTGCGGCGGTATTCGGCCACATAAAGCCAGTCTTCGTATTGCTCGATACAGAAAGGAAATTCCGGCAGGTCGTGGTCGTAAATCCGGTAACAGCGGATCGCCTGCCTGGTGGCAGATTTATGCACGTGGCGGAACACTTTATTCAAGCGGTTCCGGAACATGTCTGCCTTTTCGGGGGGAATCATGAAAGGCAAGATAAGAAGAATGTAAACAGGCTAAAAGTCGCGTTGGATCCACCGATGCAAAACGCTTCCATTCCAGGTGCCGGGAACGATGATCCGACGGATGCAATAAAGCGGATCGGTCTGATCGGGTTTCTCATTGAGCTGAAAGGCCGCCACAAAACCTCTTTTCTTTAACTCCGGAAAAGCCGCGGTATTCCATAAACCGAACGGATAGGCGAAATAACGGATGGTTTTACCGGTGATGCGTTCGAGTTGTCTGGTGGGTTTATCGAGCTGGGTAATCCAATCATTCCCAACATATTTTTTTACATTGTGGTGATCCCAGGTATGGGAACCGATCACCTGGCCGTCGTCGGACAAGGTACGCACCTGCTCGCGGCTCATGTAATGTGGCCGGCCCAGCGAAACGGTCATGATAAAAAAAACACCTTTAAACTGATATTTTTTCATCTCCGGATACGCCACTGTGAATTGATCCAGGTCGGTGTCATCGAAACTCAGCATGATGGGCTTTGCCGGAAGCGGTGCCCCGCTGATTAAATAAGCATATAGCTGATCGGGCGTAATGGTATGGTATCCGCTGTCGGCCAGCATCCGCATCTGCGCGGCAAAAGCGGCAGGGGGAACAATATAGGTTCTGGAAACTTTAGAATCGGTGGGCTTCCATTCACGTATCTGATGATAACAAAGAATAGGTACCTGCTTTTTAGCCAGAATAACCGAAGCCTTCGGAACAATCAATGAAACCTTTTTCTCTTCAGCCACAACATTCGAAAATTCTTCCTTCGCTGGCATATTGCCGGTCAGGGAGGCAGTGGCAGAGGGCTGAAAACTCGGTCTGATTGTACTGATCGAATCGGTAACCGGCTGGCAGGAACATAGCAATAACAGGAAGCATGCGGAAAACAGTTTCATGGGGATCGGATTTGAAATTTGATAACGTCGGAACCCCATTCATTTATTGCGTTGCTTCGTAATACCTTTCCTGTAAATTGCAACAGTCTATTTTTAAAACTTATTCTATGCGCGGGACTTTTATTTTAATCCTTTTTGCCGCTTCAGCTACGTGTTTTTCCCAGAATCCTTACTTGTTTATCGGCACCTATACCAGTGGAAAAAGCAAGGGCATTTACGTGTATCGTTTCAATACGACGACTGGTACCGGAACCGAAGTCAGTACGATCGCCTGCAGCAATCCGTCCTACCTCTGCTTATCGGCAGACGGCAAACATTTATATGCGACCGATGAGGGTGAAACCGGTGGGGCCGTGGGGGCCTATGCTTTTGAACCCGGCACCGGTCAGCTTGCGTTGCTGAATTCCCAACGCAGTCAGGGCAGTGGTACGTGTTATGTTACAGAAGACAAAACAGGCAAATGGGTGTTTGTTGCAAATTATGGTTCTGGCAGTCTGACGGCTTTGCCCGTAAATACCGATGGCTCACTGGCTCCCGCGGCGCAAATTATTCAGCAATCCGGCACCGGTGCAGATAAAGAACGGCAGGAAGCTTCGCACGTGCATTCAACCATCTTTTCGCCGGAT